>DATKYS010000036.1 GCA_035528375.1 bacterium | reverse complement strand
ATTGGTAAAAATCCCCCACCAAGAACACGGCGTCCAGGCCGGCGAGAGCGACCAGCGGCAGCACGAGCATCAATATGACGGTTTTCATGACTCCTCCGTTTCACTAAAGCACCCAGCGCGGGATGGTCAGGATGTCCTCCTCATATAGCTCTCCCAATGTGCCCCAGTCGTCTATGAGCATCTCCAGGAGCATGTCGGCGCACACGGCCTCGTGCAGTTCCTGCGGCCAGAGGCTGCGCTTGAGCCAGTCCCAGTGGCAATGGTCGGTGGGGTCGCCGGGCCAGTAATCGGACCAGCCGGGTGGGTATGTGTCGTAAATATATGATGCTTTTTATAGTCCTTCCCAACTACTTAATAGTGTACCTTATATCGCACTCCGTCAAGTAAAAAACAGGAGCCGGCGGCTCCCGTTAGTTGCCGGATTGTGGCGCGCAATCAGCTCTCGATGAGCTCCACGTTGGCGCGGGGGACGGTCACCTCGCGGCCGTCCTCCAACTTCGCTTTGAGTATACGAACCTTGGTCTCCGAGGCGAGCTCCGTCAGTTCCACGGGAAGTTCCGTGACCTTGCCCAAGAGGCCGAAGTAGGGCTCGCGGATGCAGCGGACCGGCGTCCCCTTCTTGAGCTCCCCCTCTTCCTCCGTCTTCTTCTCCGGTGCGCCGCCCTCGGCGTGGGGGACGATGATTTCGGGGCGGATGACGCCGGCGCGGATTTGGGTGGCGCCGTTGATATGGGCTATCCGGCCCTCCACGCTCTTCAAGAGATCGAAGGTCCCCTGGGCCATGCGTATCTTGCCGAACCCCTCGGTGATGATTAAAGTGATGCCCTTGTCCTCGTGGCCGGTGATGGCCACGCCGAGGTCGTAGCCCAGGAAATCCTTCAGGTCCGAGTCGTCGAATCCCCCGGCGACCACGCCCACGGCGCCGACCTTTATCGCCTTGGCCAGGGCGGCGTTGGAGACGAAGTCGCCACCGACCACTATCTTCCCCTTGCACTCCGGGCCGATGGCCTCCGGCGTCAGGCTCTCGTCGGCCGAGTCCACGACCATGTGTATCTCGCCGTGGGCCTCCCCGCCGACGCCGAATATCCCCTGGATGAAGACGCCCCGGGTCTCGACCAGCACCCCCTCCTCGGGGATGACCTCCTTGACGATGCCGTCTATGTAGGCGTTGATCTGGACCGGGTGCGGCGGTTCGCGCAAAAGGAGCTGTCCCGTGATGTTGGAGATGGTCTCCACGGTGCCCGCCACCGGAGCGTGGAGCTCGTTCTTGAAAAGACCGAAGAGGCCCTTGTTTTTGGCGATGACCTGGTCCTTCTCGACCTTGTCGCCCACCTTGACCAGAAGGACGTCGTCGAGGTCCGAGGCGGGGAGGGAGAACTTGTTGGCGACGTTGATGCTCTCGACGTTACCCGGGAGGAAGGTCCGCGCCACGACGTCCAGGGCGGTCACGCGGCTGCCCTTCTCGACCAGAATTTCACCCTTCAGGGGCAGCTTGCGCTCCTTGACGACGGTCGTGTTGTCGGTGACCTTCAGTCCCGGTGTGTAGGCGTGTCCCACGTTGGTCCTCCGGAGTCGGAGCTTTTTACTTGGTTTCGTAAGCCGGGTAACAGTCGAGGGCCTTCTGCCACTCCTGGAGCTTTTTGACCCGGAGGGTGTCGTCCTCGGGCAGTTGGAAGGGCTGTCGTCCGCGGGCGTCGAGGATGACGCCGGAAAGTCCCCCGGTAATCTTCCGCTCGACGGGTTTCCCGGGTCCGGCCCCGAAGTCGGCCTTCCCCTGCGGGTTGGCCCGCAGGGTGGCGCTGGGCTTATCCGTCCAGGGCAGGGGGACGACCGTCAGGGTGCCGAAGTTCATCTCGAAGGTCTCGGTGCGCCCGTCGTCGAAGGCGAGCTCGATGTCGGCCACCTTTTCGTCCGGCTTGGCCTGGACCACGGGGGCCACGCAGGTGCCCAGGTGTATCAGGCAGTCGCGGACGAAGACGTCGGTGGCCGCCTTCTCGTTCACCTTGGACAGCACCCCGAGCTGGGGCATCATGAAGATGGAGTCCACCGCGAGCGCCGTGATGCCCTCGGGCAGGAAGGCGTCTATGAGCATCATGGCGGCCTGGGACCGCCTCGGGGCGTGCGACAGGACGCCGCCGGAGCCGACCAGGATGTCCAGGTCCAGCATGTCCACCAGCGTCTCGCCCGACCCGGATTGGGAGAAGGTCTCGGAGATGGTCCGCATCCGCTGGATACCTTTCAACCCGACGGCGAGGAGCTTGTGCTGGATGAAGGCCAGCCGGAGCGCCTCCCGGGCGATGGCCTGCTCCACTATCAGGTCATCCAGGGCCTGCGGGATGGTGGTGGGCCGGATCATCTTGTTGCGGATCCGGTTCCGGAGCTCCTTCTCATCAATGTGGAAGGGCACCCAGCGCATGACGTTGTCGAAGCCGGTCTCGGCCATGACGTTGGAGATGGAGTAGCTCATGCCGAGATTGGCCGAGACGGTGCGGTTGAAGACGATCTCGCGGGTCTCCTCGTACTTCTCGCCCTTGAAGACGCTGAAGACGTCGGTGGTGGCGCCGCCGATGTCCACGCCGATGACCGTGATGCCCTCCCGGCGGGCGATGGTCTGGATAATCTCGCCGACGGCCCCGGGGGTGGGCATGATGGGGATGTTCTCCCCGGTGGTGTCCCGGGCCCAGGTCATGAGCTTGGAGTAGCCCGGCGCCTGGGCCATGACGTGCTCCATGAAGAGGTCGTGGATGGCGTTTCGCGCCGGACCTAAATTTTCCCGCTCCAGCACCGGCCGGATGTTGTCCACCATCTGGAGCGCCGTCTTCTTGCCCAGCTCCTTCTCGACGACCTCCCGGGCGGCGATGTTCCCGGCGTATATGACCGGCAGGTTGTACCCGACGCCGAAGCGGGGCTTGGGGTCGGCGGCGCCGATTATCTCGGCCAGCGCGGCCACGTGCTTGATCGTCCCGCCGTCCACCCCCCCGGACAGAAGGATGATGTCCGGCCGCAGGCGGCGGATGGCTTCGATCTTGACGTGATTCGGCCGACGGTCGTTGGTGGCCAGGACGTCCATGACGATTGCCCCGGCGCCCAGGGCGGCGCGCTGCGCCGACTCACCAGTCATCTGCTTCACCACGCCGGCGACCATCATCTGCAGGCCGCCCCCGGCGGAGCTGGTGGAGAGGTAAATGTCGCAGCCCTCTTTGTCGTCCTTCTTGACCATTATCGTGTTGTCGGCGGCGATGAACTTACGCCCCGAAAGCTCCTCCACCTCGCTCACGGCGTTGATGACGCCCCGGGTCACGTCCTCGGCCGGTTTCTCCACGGTGGTGGGCGCTTCGCCCCGGACGACCAGACGGTACACCCCGTCGGGCTGTTGCTGGATAAAGATGGCCTTGGTGGTGGTGGAGCCGCAGTCCGTCGCCAGGATAGTCTTCATAAATAGTGTGCTTTCATCTGGAGACGTTGATCTGCCAAGAAGTCTTCGGGTGATGTGCTCAAAAGGCGATTATACCGGGGAGACGCCCCCCGGACAAGCCCGACGTCGGTCGCCGCTCAAGCCGGGGTCAGCTCCGAGGTGCAGTGGGCGCAACGAGTGGCGTTAAGCGGCACCATCCCGCCCAGCACCAGCCCCAGGGGCGGCATGACCACGTCGGAGACCAGCGAGGTGACGATGGCGCCGAAGGCGGCTCCGATGATGATGCCCACCGCCAGCTCGACGACGTTGCCCCGGCTGATGAACTCGCGGAACGCCTTAAACATTACTCCTCCCCCCGATTACAAGCCACTCTCCGGCCGTTGACTCGTCCGGCCTCTTGCGCCGGTGGAGCTGCCCGGTCGCCCTTATTCTCCTATAACCGCAAGGAGGCGGCGGTTTATCGCCGGCCCCTAGCGCCAGTGCCAGCGTTTGCGTTTTCGCGTGCGTTTGGTCTGCCTCTTCTCGTCGAGGTAGTCGTCCATGCGGGCGAGGAAGCGCTGGACGTACTCCCGGTTCTCGAAGAGCCTCTGGAGCCGGTCGTAGGGGGCCACCTCGAGGAAGGCGGGCCAGAACAGCTCCAGGAACCCGGCGATGAACGGCTCCAGCACCAGCATGGCCTGACTGCCGTAGTAGGCCATGGGGTACGAGCTCTGAACGAACAAGACCGCCGGCTCGAGGAGGTTCTTCTCGAAAAGCTTTTGGCAGATGCGTTCGATGAGCTCGTCGGCCTTCTCCGGGGGCAAATCGCTTCTGACCTTGACGGAGAAGGCGTGCCGCAGGCTGCCCTTGAGCGGGGCGTCGCCGGTCTTTTCCCTCGGCATGGAGGCGATCCATTGGGAGGTACAAACCGACACAGTTTATGTTTGACGGGGGTCAAAAGTCAAGCGGGACGGGCCTCCCGTGTCCCGTCACCGCGTCGGGTTTTTCGCGTCCAGCCGTCGCGTCCGAGTTGTACCGACCCGCCGACTGTGGTAAGCTAGCTCTCAAGAGAGGACAACCGTTTCCACCCCGAGGAGCGTTCATGGCGGAGAGGATTATTGGCGTCATCGGCGGGTCCGGTCTGTACCGGATCGAGAGTCTCACCGAGGCCCGTGAGGAGTGGATCAGCACGCCCTTCGGCGAGCCCTCGGATGCGGCCGTCGTCGGGAAGCTGGCCGGGCGCGAGGTGGCCTTTCTCCCCCGGCACGGACGGGGCCACGTCCGCTCTCCATCCGAGGTCAACTACCGGGCCAACATCTGCGCCCTGAAGATGCTGGGCGTCCGCTGGATAATCTCCGTCTCGGCGGTGGGCTCCATGAAGGAGGAGATACGGCCCCTGGACGTGGTGGTTCCCGACCAGTTCATAGACCGTACCCGCCACCGACAGGACACCTTCTTCACCGACGGCGTGGTGGCCCACGTGGGCCTGGCCGATCCCTTCTGCGCCGAGCTTCGGAAAATCCTCGTCTCCAAGTGCCGCGAGCTGGGACTTTCCACCCACGACGGCGGGACGTACCTGTGCATGGAGGGACCCCAGTTCTCCACCCGCGCCGAAAGCGAACTCTACCGCTCCTGGGGCGTCTCGGTCATCGGGATGACCAATCTCACCGAGGCGCGCCTGGCCCGCGAGGCCGAAATTGCCTACGCCACCCTCGCCTTCTCCACGGATTACGACTGCTGGCGCAAGGGCGAAGAGACCGTCACCGCCGAGATGGTCGTGGCCAACCTCTTGAAAAACGTCGAGAACGCGAAGAAGCTGATCGAGCGCATCGTCCCCGCCGTCCCCATGGACGTCGAGTGCTCCTGCCACACGGCCCTGGCGAACTCCATCGTCACCGACCGCGAGAACGTGCCGCCGGCGGTGGTGCACCGGCTGAAGCCCATCGCCGGCAGGTATTTAGCGAACTGATTCCACCGGGACCGCGTAGTTTAAATCCCTCCCCGCGTCGGAAACACGATGAGAACAACGAGCCTGGTCGCCCTGTCGCTGCTCCTCCTCACCGCCTGCCAGCTAACTATGGAAGGCGGGGGTGGGCTTACCGGCAAGGAGGACGAACGCCTGAACCCCGGTGGCGCCGTGGGGGTGTACCACTACACCACCTGGGGCTTCAACGGGACCCGCCTGGGCGAGCTCATCAACCCCACCGACCTCGCCCTGGACTACTTCGGCGACCTGATGGTGCTGGACGCCGGCAACCTGCGGGTGCAGGTGTTCGACCCCGCCGGGCGGGTCATCCAGCAGTACGACTACGACTTCGGCGGCGGCGAGCGGGCCTTCCGCCCCACCGACCTCGCCGTGAGCCACCAGGACGACGTCTACCTGGCCGACCCCTCCGCGGGGACGGTGTTCAAGTTCACCGACGTCTCCACGGCCTTCGTCGTCACGGAGAGCTACCCCGCCACGGCGGGCACCGGCCGCCTGTTGCGCGACGACAGCACGCTCTCCGGCATCAGCGACGCCCCCAGTGTGCCGGGGGCGCTGGCGGCCAACTGGGCCGGTGAACTCTGGATCGCCGCCGGGGAGGAGCTCTACGAGTTCGACGGACGCGGCAACCTGACCCAGGTGTACACTCCCCTGGGCGATGACCTGGGCGGTCACACCGAGATTGCGGACATGTCCATGGATTATGACCGCTCGCTCTGGGTCTTGACCCAGGACGGCCTGGTGCTTCACGTGGACTACCGGGGGCGGGTGCTTTCCAGCTTTTCCACCGGTCTCCGCCCGCCCTTCGCCCTGGACTGCGACGGGGGTGTGGTCGCCATCGCCGACGGCTGGAACGACGGCTTCCGCCTGTACCACGAGAACGGGACGCTCCTCTACGAGACCCGCGTGACCGCCGACGACGGCACGCCGCTTTTGTCCCCGGAGGGCATCGCGCTGGATTACGACAACCGGCGGCTGTACCTGGCCAACACCGGCTCCCACACCGTCGAGGTTTTCGATCTGGAGGTCTGGGAACCGGCCGAGCCGGTTCAACCGGAGCCGCCTCAACCGTAATCTATCCAAGAAAGCGATATCAGGTGATTAGCAATAACCAATCCACGGAAGCACGGCTTTTTACAATCGGTTATGAAGCCGATGACATTAACGCATTTATCAAAAAACTTACTAAGCATCGGATTGAGTGTGTAATTGATGTGCGTAAGAATCCCATTTCACGGAAGAAAGGCTTTTCAAAAACAGCACTCCGTGAATGTTTAGAACAGCATTGCATCACCTATATTGGACTTCGATCCCTTGGTATCGAACGCGAGCAACGGAATTTTTCAAAAAGATGGTCTTTGGAAGATCTTTTTCGGTGGTATTTAGACAGCGTAATACCAGCCAACGTAGATGCGTTGAGACTGGTCCTTGAAACATCCCTGAATAAAAAATCCGCGCTGATGTGCTTCGAGCAGGACTTTCATTTATGTCATCGTTTTGTAATCGCGCAGGTCTTAGAATCAGAATACAACTGCGAGGTAATACACATTTGAGAGGTGTGGCTATGTGGGAAGAAAAGGAGATATTGATAACCGTTAAAACCTATCCCCACCCACAACCACAGGTTAAAGAGGTCGTTTGCACTGCAGGTATTGATCGTAATGGAGAATGGATACGCCTGTTTCCTATTCCTTTTCGTTATCTAGATAATTATAAAAAATACAAGAAATATCAGTGGATTAGTGTAACCACCAAGCGGGCGACTGATCACCGAAAGGAAAGTTTCACGCCTAGGCTTGATACCTTGAAAATTATCAGCGATGTTGCAGACTGGGATGATAAATGTAAAATAGTATTAAGTACAATTGTTTATAAAAGTATGGATGAATTACAAATGGCAAGGAAGCAAACAGGCATATCGTTATGTACATTCAAACCGTCAACGATTGACGATATTACATGCAAAAAAGGAGACATTGACTGGAATCCAAAGCAACGTGAAATTATGCGACAGCAATTCCTTGGGGAAGAAATAAAGAAAATAGAAAAAATCCCATATGAATTTCGGTACAAATTCACTTGCATAGATAAAGATTGCAAGGGTCATGAAGTATTGATTACGGATTGGGAATTGGGAGCTCTTTACCTCAAGGTAAAGGCCAATTTTTCAGAAGAGGATACGGTACGTTTAATCAAACAAAAGTTCCTAGGTGATCTTTGCTCCCCTAAGAGAGATACATATTTCTACCTCGGTACTACAATCAGACATCCACAGAATTGGATTGTATTAGGTGTTTTTTCTCCTCCTAAACAGCAGCAACCAACCCTTTTTAACGCCTAATTACCCACACCGGCGGGGCGGCCCCGGAGGCCGGCCCACCGCCCGACCGCCGCCATGCCGAAAAACCTCCGCGAGCGCCTGTCCGACCTGACCGGAAAACCGGAGGCCCCCCCCGAGGTCGAGGTGACCCGGGACGCCGAATCGGTCAGGGAGCGCCTCCGACGGCTCCTGGTCTCGAAGGGGCGCCCCGTGCCGCCCGAGGACCTGCTGCCCGCCGAGCCCGTACGGCGGTCCTCCCACGCACCCATCGAGGAGCTGGTGGACGGCGCCTGGGAGAATACGCCTTTCGGCAGGGTATTCATCGTCGAGCGCCGCCTTCCCGCCGCCGAGCACCACGGCGGAACCCCCCTCGACGCCGTTCTGGCCCATCCACCGGAAAACCTGGCCCTGGTGGAGGGGGAGCCGCCCGCGGGCTTCGATTTCTCCGGCGCGGTTTTTCTGGACACCGAGACCACGGGGCTCGCCGGCGGCACCGGCACCTTACCCTTCCTGGTCGGCCTGGGCGGCTTCGAGGGCGACGAGTACGTCCTGCGGCAGTTCTTCCTGGACGACCCGGGGGCGGAGCGCGGCCTCTTGAACATCCTGGCGGACGCGCTCGGGGGCGCGTCGGGCCTGGTCACCTACAACGGTAAGGCCTTCGATTGGCCCCTGGTCAAGACGCGATTTCTCTTGAACCGTATCAGACCGGAATTCCTGGACCTCGAGCCGCCCCACGTGGACCTTCTTTCCTGGGCCCGCCGCCTGTGGAAGCCGCGCCTGGGGAGCTGCTCCCTGGCCGATGTGGAGCGCGGGGTGATGGGCCTGGAGCGTGACGATGACGTCCCCGGCGCGGAGATTCCCGCCCTCTACTTCGCCTACCTCCGGGGCGCACCGGTGGCTGAGCGCATGGCGCGGGTTTTTTACCACAACGAGACCGATGTCAAATCCCTGGCCGTTCTCGCGGCCCGCGCCCTCCATCTGGCGGAAAACCCCCTCGAGCGCTACGAGGACCCGGCGGAGCTCTACGCCTGCTGCCACCTGCCCCGGATGGGCGACCGGCGGGGGGAGCTCCTGTCCGCCGCCATCGCGGTGGGTCTGCCGGAGGAAATGGAACGGCGGGCCCGCTGGGAGCTCTCCATCCACCACAAGCGTCGCGGGGAGCTTTGCGAGGCTCGGACGCTGTGGGACCACCTGCGCCGGGGCCCCTACGACCTCCGCCCCTACGAGGAGGAGGCCAAGTTTCTGGAGCACCGCCTCCGGAACCTGACCGCCGCCAAGGGGCTGGTCGAGGAGGCGATCCAGCGGTGCGGCCGCGTGGTGAGCGACCCCTACGCCCGGGCCCGGCAGCGGGGGGCGCTCATGTACCGCCTGAAGCGCCTGGAGAGGAAGCTGGCCGGCCAGACGGTGGAGGACGACGAGGTGTACGATCCGGGCGGCGACCATGCCTGACGGAATGATCAAGATCCTGCCGTCCTTCGTGGCGGAGCGCATCGCCGCCGGCGAGGTGGTCGAGCGACCGGCCTCCGTGGTCAAGGAGCTCGTGGAGAACGCCCTGGACGCCCGGGCCGGGCGCATCGAGGTGGAGATCGAGGCGGGCGGCAAATCCCTCGTCCGCGTGACCGACGACGGCATCGGGATGACCCCCGAGGATGCCCTGACCTGCTTCAAGCGCCACGCCACCAGCAAGATAGACCGCTTCGAGGACCTGGAGTTGATCCGGACCTATGGCTTCCGCGGCGAGGCCCTGCCCAGCATCGGCGCCGTCTCGCGCGTGCGCCTCCTGACGCGCTTCCGCGACCGGGACCGGGGGACGGAGGTGGTGTACGAGGGCGGCCGGATGCTGCGCCACGGCGAGGCCGGGGCTCCGGTGGGGACCGACGTCGTCGTCCGCGACCTCTTCTACAACGTACCCGCCCGGCGCAAATTCCTGAAGACGGACACCGGCGAGCGCGCGGCCTGTGTGGACATCGTCGCCCGCATGGCCCTGGCCCGGCCCGAAACCGCATTTCACCTCCTCGCCGACGGGAAGACCGTGCTGGTCCTCCCCCCGGCCGACGGGCACCGGCGGGTGCTGGACTATTTTGGGAAATCCACCCGGGGCGGGGAGAGCATCGAATACGAGAGCCCGGGCGTGGGCGCGGTCCGCGGGGTCATCTGGCACCCCAACGTGCTGCACCGGCCGAACCGCCGCGGGATACTGGTGTACGTGAACGGCCGCCCGGTGGACGACCGACTGGTGGTGGACTCGGTGACGGGCGCCTGCCGCGGGATTACGCCGATCCAGCGGTTCCCCCAGGCGGTCATCTTCCTCGACCTTCCCGGGCCCCGGGTGGACGTCAACGTGCACCCGTCGAAGTTTTTGGTCAAGTACGCCGACGAGGGCGCCGTCCGGCGTCTGGTCAAGGCCGGGGTGGCGCGGGCGTTATCCGAGGCCGGGGTGGACCTCACCGCCGCGATGCCGCTGGCCACTGGGGAGCCGGGCAGACCGCTCGATCGCCGGCCCTACCCCTCCACCGGTCGTCGGGACGCGTACGAGCCCGACGACGTGCCCTTCGGCGAGGGCCCCGGGTCGTCCGTCCACGAGCCGATGGAGCCCCTCCCTCGCTCCACGCTCCCCGAGGGGCAGATGAGCTTCTCCACCGAGGCCGCGCTCCCCCTGTACGAGGACGCGCCCTGGGAGGTCCGGGGGCAGTTCGCGGAAACCTTCATCCTGGTGGAGTACGCCGACCGCCTCTTGGTCATCGACCAGCACGCGGCCCACGAGAGGGTCATCTACGAGGAGCTCGCCCGGTACGACGGGGGCGGTTCCGTCCCCAGCCAGGAGCTGCTCCTGCCGCCCCGCGTCGAGCTCTCGGCGGCGGATGCGGGTCGCGTCTCCGAACATCTCGAGCTTTTGTTAAAATACGGCTTTCGCGTGGAGACTGCGGGCGCGTCCGCCTTCCGGGTCATGGCAGTGCCCGAGTTCGTCGAGGCCGGGGAGGAGGAGAGAGTCGCGGTCGAGGTGATGTCCGAGCTGGGCCGGATCGGGGACGACGCTCCCCTGGCCCAACGGAGGCACCTCACCCGGAGCGCCATCGCCTGCAAGGCCGCCATCAAGGCCGGGGAGAGGCTGACGCGGGAGGACATGCTCAGCCTCGTGCGCCGCCTTCTGGCCTCGCCCAACAAGTCCACCTGCCCCCACGGGCGACCGACCACCGCCGAGTTGTCCGAATCCCAGGTCAGACGCTGGTTCCGCCGTTCCTGACCAGAATCCGAGGAGCACCCTTGACCCGCAATCCGCAGAGGAAAAAGAAGGGCGAGCAGCCCGACGACGAAGTCTTCACCGATCAGGGCCCCTGGGGTGACGTCTGGCGTTACGTCAAGCTCACCTTCTCCCTGGCCTTCAACTTCGGCTTCGCCGTCTTCGTGGGGTACATCCTGGGGGAGATGGCTGACGACACCTTCCTGGGCGCCTACGACACGGTCTTCACCTATATCGGCCTGGGGCTGGGTTTACTGGGCGCCCTAGTGGGCACCCGCAAGCGGATGCTGCGCTTCGGTCACCGGCAGCAGGACCTCCTCGTCAGGCGCCACGGGATTTCCGGGGAAGACCGATCTTCCTCCACGACCGTCGCCGTCGGCTTCCTGGCCCTCTTCGCCGGCCTGTGCCAGGCGTCCGGTTTCATCTACACGGTCGAGCTCGGTCGGGCGGGGGCTCTCTGGCTGCTGTGGACGGACCTCGTCCTGGTCGGGGGAGGGTTGATCGCGCTGGGGATGCTCGTCCTGCTCCGGCGCCCTGTGGAGGTGAAGCTGGTCCGCTGGCTCTTCCTCGTCCCGATTGCGTCGGGCGTGGCCCTCTTCCTCTTTTCCCTGGCCGGGGGGGCGAAGCTCAACGTGGCGGTGACCCTGATGCTCATGGCCCTGGCGCCGCTGGTGGGGATGTTCGTCGCCTTCTTCGAGGGGGAGAAAAAAGACCAGGCAGCCTAAGACTGTTTTTCATGTAAAAAAAAAGAGGGACCCGGGAATAAGACAAGGGGTTTAAACCCCTTGTTCCATATCCGGCGATGGTTCAGGTCTGGTCCTGCTCGGTGTAGGGCTCGACCAACAGGTGCACCCCCTCGATTCCCCGGACGCGGATGTGGGTCCCCCGCTCGAGGGGCGCCAGGGCCGTGGCGGGCCAGAGGTCGCCCTTCAGCTTCACCTTTCCGCGGCGCCTCTTCCCGAAGTTGGTGGTGGTAACGCCCAACTCGCCGACGAGCTCCCCCGAGCCGATGGACTTTGCCCGTAGCTTGGCCACCAGCCCGCCGCTCACGGCTATCAAAAAGAAAACCCCCGTGACCGCCAGGGAGGGCACCAGTACCACCAGGGACACACTCGTCGTGCCGGGACTGTAGAATGTCAACCCGCCGGCGAAGAGCGCCCCCAGGGCGAAAATCGCCAGGATGCCCCTCGTGCCCAGGAGCACTTCCAGGGTGAAGAGGACCATCGAGGCCACGACGAACAGGAGGCCCAGCCAGCCGAGCGGCAGGTAGTCGAAGGCCAACAGGGACACCAGTAAAAGGACGCTCCCCATGACCGGGGTGAAGAACCCGCCGGGGTTGGTGGCGGTGAAGGCGAAGGCGAACATGGCGAAGAGGAAGAGGGCGAAGGCCACGTTGGGGTTGACGATGAAGGAGAGCACTTCCCACAGGATGTCGGTTTTTATCTCGCGCAAAACCCAGGTCTGCGTGTTGAAGCTGGGGTGGCCGGGATAGTTGAGCGGACGGCCGTCGAGAAGCTTGACCAGCTCGCCGGGGTTGTCCGCCGACCCGTCGCCCACGTCGTAGGTTTCCAGCTCCCAGACCGTGAGCGAGACCAGCCCCCGGGCCAACAGGACGGCCCACCCCTCGTTGTAGGAGGACCTCTCCGCCTCCGCGGCGGCGAGGGCGCCCAGCTCGTCCAGATAGGCCCGGTTGCGCGGCTCCAGCTCGGAAAGCTGTCCCCCGGTCACGGTGAGAGGGCGGCCGGTGCCGAAGACCGCGCTCTCGCTGCCGAAGAGTCCCGCCGCGGCGAAGCCCACGGGCAGCGCCTCGTCGCCGAGCACCGCACCCCCCGGACCGACCCAGATAACCACCGGCAGGGGGCTCGACCGCAGAAGCTCGATAATCCCACGCACGGCGTCCAGCTCGCCGCCGGGGGAGTCGAGACGCCAGATGAGAATCGGCGCCCCGGCATCCACCGCCTCGTCCAGCCTCTTCTCCAGGTAGCCCAGGGTGGCGTAGTCCACCCGGCCGTCCCACTCGATGACGGGGACGGTCTCCGATGCCTGTGCCGCGGCGGTCGTCAGAACTAAAAGCGCGGTGACCACGAGGAGGATTCGCATTTTTTTACCGTTGCAACCCAACGGATTCACGGTTGCAGGGGGGGGCACCCCCCGTATTGTTTGTTGGGGGAGGCGCAGGAAGTTCCGTCGCCGTAGTACACGAGCCCGCACTCCCAGCCGCAGAGGCCGAAAATTTCGCCCCACTCCTCGATCACCCCGCGACCCGGCGCCAGGACGACGGTCCACTCCCCGACGCCCTGCTCGGTGAAGGCGACCCGGTAGCAGCCATCGAAGGTGCCGTAGGGGACGGTCACGCCGTCAATATAATCCACCACTGCCAGGGCCGAGCGCCCGTCCGGCGCGGTGTAAGTCCAGGTTTTCCCCGGCTCCAGGGGGAACTCGAGCCGGTGGGGCAGGACGATGAGCCGGCCGTCCGAGTAGTCGTAAAACTGGACGGCGTCGCCCTCGATGCGGCAGGCCATGTTCACGTCCACCCAGTGGACGTCGTCGGGCCCCGCGGGGGTCGCGAGGTACCAGCGGTTCAGCTCGTAGGAGTAAGGCTCGGCGTCCCGGGGCGTGTAGAGGCAGTCGTAGTGCGCCGGCGCCATCCGCTCGGGGAAGTAATCGGCGATGAGGCCCGGATCGGCCGTCGTTATAGTGGCTCCTGCGAGGAGGACTAATAAAAAGCGTCGGATCATGCCGTTCCGGTGTACCGGGAGATTATAAATTTACGCCCTCGGGCGGATCGCCGTTCCTCTCGTATCCCGCGGGGGTGAAGCGTCAGTCGCGGGGGGCCAGCGATTGCCGGAGAATCACCCGCGCGGCCTCCTTGCGCCGGGGGACCTGAATCACCGTGCCCTCCGGTCCCCGCATCTCCAGCGACGGCCCGATGCACGACGGGCAGCCGTAGGTGCATGGGCAGTCCTCGATGCGCGCCAGCGCCCCGGTCCACAAATCGCGGTGCAGGGCGAAGAGCTTTTCCGAGAAGCCGATGCCCCCCGGGTAGTTGTCGTAGATGAAAACCAGCGGCTCCAGGTCCCCGGCGAGGTCCAGGTCCTCCCCGGCGTAGAGCGCCGCGGCGGGACCGACCTCGGAGAAATCGTCCCCCCGCGCGGCGCCGATGGCCGACCCCAGGTCCCGCAACTCGCACATAAGAACGAAGGCCGCCAGGGAGTGGAGGGCGTACTTGACGCCGTAGACCCCGGCCACCCACTCGTTCCGGGAGAATGGCAGCTCGGCCAGCATTTTTCCCGAAATCCTCGACCAGTAGGCGGTGGTGCTCATCTCCCGTTCGGGCAGGTTCACCTCGCCGTAGCCCACGTTCTCCTGGGTGTAGTAGCGGATTTTCTTGAATCCGACCACCTTGGTGGAAACGTGAACCTCGCCGTGGAAGGGCCGCGCGATCGCGGGCTTCCCCTCCTCGAAGACGTCGAGGATGCGGACGGCGGTCTTCTCCTCGGCGTCGGTGTAGTAGTCGCAGTCCACCCGGCGGACGAAAGCCTTGCGGTTGGCGAAATCCAGCTCTTCCACCTGGTAACTCACGCCGTCATGGACGTACACGGCCTTCGGAAAGATGTGGTAGAAGGCGCCGGAATAATCCACCTCGCCGATGACGCGGGGTCGGTTGTCCCCGGCTCGCTCCAGGCGCTCCTCGAATTTCTCGTCCCCCAGGCCCTCGGCGCCCTCGGCGGGCCGGCCGCCGATTTCCACGATCACGAAGTTGTCCCGGGTCGGGCTCCGCAGAGAGACCTCCTGGGCCGGATAGGCGTCGGCCATCCAGTACGTCTTGTCGCCGGTGCGGTGGACCAAGCCGCCCTCGACGAGGAAGTCCAGCATCTCGCCGAGATTCTCGCCGCCGAACACCTCGTCCTCGCCGAAGGGCAGTTCGAAGCAGGCGCACTTGACGTGCTCCAGGAGTATGAGAAGGTTGTCCGGGTTGATGCGGGCGTGCTCCGGCGACTGCGCGAGAAATTCGGGGTGGAAGACAACGTACTGGTCGAGGGGGAGGTTGCGGGCCACGAATATCGCCACGGATGTCCCGCTGCGCCGCCCGGCGCGGCCCGCCTGCTGCCAGGTGCTGGCGATGGAGCCCGGATAGCCGGATATGACCGCGCACTCCAGCGCCCCGATGTCTATCCCCAGCTCCAGGGCGTTGGTGGATACCACGCCGCGGATGGTCCGGTCCCGCAGCCCCTTCTCTATCTCCCGCCGGAGCTTCGGCAGGTATCCGCCCCGATAACCTCTTATCCAGCCCTTCCGGTCGGGCGAGGTCTCGACGGCGTCCTTGAGGTACTTGACCAGAACCTCGGTGGTGATGCGGGCGGTGGCGAAGACGATGGACTGGACGCCGGCCTCGATGAATTTGGCCGCCAGCCGCCGGACGTGCATGACGTAGCTTTCGCGGACGCCGGTGTTGGCCTGGACCAGCGGCGGGTTGTAGAGGATGAAGTGCTTGTCCGCGGTGGGCGCGCCGGAATCCTCCACCAGCTCGACTTTCTCCTCGATTAGCCGTTCCGCTAATTCTTTGGGGTTGGCGATGGTGGCCGAGGAGAGGATGAAGGTGGGCTTCGAGCCGTAAAAATTCGCGATGCGCTTCAGTCGGCGTATGACGTTGGCCATGTGGCTGCCGAAGACCCCGCGGTAGGTGTGCAGCTCATCCACGACGACGTAGCGCAGATTCTCAAATAGGGAGAGCCACTTGGTGTGGTGGGGCAGGATGCCGGTGTGGAGCATGTCGGGGTTGGTGATGACGACGTTGCCGCCGCGGCGTATCTTCCGGCGTACGTCGGCCGGCGTGTCCCCGTCGTAGGTGTTGGCGACGATGCCGGGGTCCAGGAGCTCGGCCAGCCGGGTCAGCTCCACGAGCTGGTCCATGGAGAGGGCCTTGGTGGGGAAGAGGTACAGGGCGCGGGTGCTCGGCTCCCGCAGGACGGCGTCCAGCACCGGCAGGTTGTAGCACAGGGTCTTGCCGCTGGCGGTCGGGGTGCCGACGACCACGTGCCTCCCGGCGTGGACGTGGTCCACCGCCTCGCGCTGGTGGGTGTAGAGCCGCTGGATGCCGCGCCTGGCGAGGGCGTCCTTCAGGTCTTCGTGGAGCCAGTCGGGGAAATCGGCGAACCGGGCCGGCGATGCTTCTATAACCCGCGAGTAGGTTATATTGTTTTTGTACGGTGCCTTCTTCAAGGACTCCAGGACCTTTTCCACGCCCTTGGCCATCGTCGTCCCGTTCGGGAAAAATAGGTCAGCGGTTGATCGGGAGGTGCGCCCTCCCCATGATACTCCAGGCCAGGCAGGTCAGCCAGCGAGAGGGTTCCCGCTTCTGGCAGAATTCCCAGCCCGACCAGTTGGGGAAATCGTCGCCCACCGGGTGCCCCGCGAAGAACACCTCGCCCTCCTTCGGCGGCTTGGAAGTTTTGCCGTCGGGGTTCCAGTTGAGCCAGACCGATTCCGGGGTGAAGCGCCCCAGGGCGTCGGCCTTGGACCGCAGTATTTCGATGACCTCGCCGAACCGCTCGTCGTAGCGGGCCCGGGAGAAGCGGCTCAGGATGTCGGCGTAGTGCAGGATGTCGTACCAGATGCGCGGGGCCTTGAGTTTGGTGAAGTCGGTGCCGATGCCGAAGAGGTAGTATTTCCTGCCGGTCTTCCGCTCGGCCCAGTGTCCGAGGAGCATCTCGACCAGGCGGTCGGCCCCGGCGCTCTCGGCGAGCTCGGGAATTTCCGAAAACAGCCGGAGGGTGACCAGGCCGACGTAGGGGCAGGGGTCGTCCCTGCGGCCCGGACCACGGAACTTCGGGTTGAAGGTCGCGTCGGCGTGGCAGGGGACGCCGTGTTCCTCGATTTTACCATTGATGTACCCGATGGAGCGTCTGACCCGCTCGTCGTCGCCCAACCCCAGCTCGACCAGGGCGTAGCTGGTGAGCGGGGCGTCGCAGCCGAACCAGGTCCAGTGTTCCGCGTCGTCTCCGCCGTAGGCCTTCGACAGGACGGTCTTTATCTGAAACGGGCCCTCGGGGGACTGGTGGGCCAGGATGGACTTCACCGCCGGGGCCAGCGCCTCGCGTCCGACTCCCAACCCGGCGAGGAAGACCAGCTTGTGCAGCGGATGGGCGGCGTCGTTGTGCCGCTTGAGCGGCGGCTGGTTCTCCCAGTCGTTGACCTCCGCGACCAGGCGCGCGACCAGCGGGTCGGCCAGCGTATCCCGCCGAAGACTGTCCTCGTCGTCCACTTCCACGACGCCCTTGAGCAGGTCCATGAGCGTGCGGTGGCGGACGAACGCCGGGCCTTTCAAAAGCCAGTCCGCGGTCTTGAGGGGCAGGTCCGGTACCGCCATGTTTTGCCTTCGGCCGCAGATACTCCGACCTATGGACGCGCCAGGACGTAGGCGCGGACCTCGGTCGCGCCGGCCTCGCGCAGCACCTTCCCGCACTCCAGTATGGTGCTGCCGGTGGTGGAGACGTCGTCCACCAGGCAGATTCGCTTACCATCCACTATCCCGGCATCCCTCACGGCGAAGGCCCCGGCGACGTTGGTCATCCTCGCCTCCGCGGGAAGCTCGACCTGGGGTATCGTGTTGCGCACCCTGGCTAGGGGCTCCGACAGGGGAACGTCCCAATGGTCGGCGACACGTTTCGCCAGGAGGCGGCTCTGGTTGAATCCGCGCCAGCGCAGTCTTTTCACGTGGAGCGGCACCGGGACGACCAGCTCGGGTCGCCAGGGGCCGAAGAGGGCGCCCGCCCGCTCGACGAAGAGATCACCGAGCTGGTCGGCCAGCGAGGGCCAGAAATCGTACTTGAACTCGTACAGCAGTTGGATCAGCGGTTCGGTGTACAGGGCCGTTCCGCGCAGGGTCACCGGGAAGGGGGCGACGCGGCAGTCGAGGCACAGGTTCTCCCCACGGGGGTCGCTGATTTCCCTTTGCGTTATCGGTCGCCCGCAGGCGCCGCACCAGGGGTGCTTTATCAGCTCCACGCTGCGCCAGCAGGCCGGGCAGAGCCCGATTTTCAGCTCCTCGGGCAGCCGTTCGCCGCAGACGTGGCAGCCCGGCGGGTAGAGGAGGCGGAGCAGCCCGTCCACCGTTCTGCGGCCCAGCTCGAGCGCCCGGGTGAGCATCACCCGCCCCCCGGGTGGAGGAGGTCGGCGATGAGCTTCAGGGCCTGGACGGTCCGGGGCCCGGCCCGGGTGACGAGGCCGGGGTCGAGGGCGTGGACCCGGCCCGAGGCCACCGCGCCCAGGTGTGCCCAACCGGTTCGGCTGGCGGCCGTCTCCGGCGCGGTCAGGCCGTCGCAGAGGAACACCACGTCGGGGTCGGCCTCGAGAACCTGCTCCGGCGTCACGTTGTGGAAGGGGCGGGGCAGGTAGCCGAAAACGTTCACCCCCCCGGCGGTTTCCACCAGGTCGCCGACGAGGCTCCCGGCACAGGCGGCCATGGGCGGGTCGTCGTTTATCTCGATGTACACCCTCGGCCGGTCCTGGCCGGCGGACTTATGGGAAATTTCCGCGACGGCTTCCCGCAGCTCCGCGGCCAGCCTCTCACCCCCCGCCGTATTGCCCAGGAGCCGGCCCAATTCGGAAAAATCGCGCTCGAGCCCCTCCACCGAGCCGGGGAAGTAAACGTAGGCCGGTATCCCGAGAAACTCGAGCTTCGCCAGGAGCGGGGCCTGCTCCATGCCGGTCACCAGCACCAGGTCGGGCGCCAGGGCGGCGATGCGCTCGGCGTCGGGGTTGGAGAAGTCGCCGACGACGGGCAGCCCGGCGATTTCCGGGGGGAAGTCGCAGTAGGCGCTGCGGCCGACTTGTTTTTGCGGGGCGAGGGCGAAAACGGTCTCCGAGGCGTCGGGGGCGGTGGACACCACGCGCTCGGGAATCCGTTCCAGGGACACGATCCGCCCGGCGTCGTCGGTGACGGTGATTCCGCTTTCCGGAGCGGGTTCGGGCCCGCCCCGTTCACAACCGGCGAGGACGGCGAGGAGGGTCGGGAAGATGAACTCGACGTGACGCTTCATGCTACTCCTCACGGCCGCTCAGCGTCTTGACCGTCTGGCGGAAGAGCACCAGGAGCGGATCCCAGACCGGCGACGAGTGGGGGTGGTAGGCGTAGTCCAGACCGCAGGCGTTCTCGGCGTCCATCCCGGCGGCGATGACGGTGGCGGCGGCGTTTATCCGTAAATTCGCCCCGTAAGGGCCGGCCAGGCGCACGCCGAGAATCCGTCCCGTTCCCCGCTCGGCCACGGCGGAGCAGGCTATAAGGGCCCGGGGGAGGTGGAAGGTGGCGTGGAGCGGCGTCTGGACGACGGTCTCGACGGCGTGGTAACCCGCGTCCCTCGCCTCGGCAAGTGACAGCCCCGTCTGGGCCAGCTCCAGGCCGTAGAGCTCGGTGGCGCGGGTGCCCAGGGCGGGGGCGCTTTTCGAAAAACCGCCCGCGGCGTTGCACCCGGCCGTCCGGCCGCACCGGTTGGCCAGCGCGCCGTTGGGGATGTAGCGGTGCCCCGGCAGGAGGGCGTGGCGCACCGTGGCGCAGTCCCCCGCGGCGAAGACGCCGTCATCGGAGGTGCACTGTCGGCCGTCCACCTTCACCGCTCCACCGGCCGCGTCGAGCTCCAGCCTCCCGCCGAGCGGCTCCACGTTGGGAATTACGCCCAGGAGCTCGACGGCGTACTCACAGTTGACGATTTCCCCGTCGGTCTCCACCCCGGCCAGCCTTCCGGCGCCGTCGCGCAGATACCCCTGAACCCGATTCCCGGGCAGCAGACGGACGCCCCGGCCCTCCAGGTGGGTCCTGACGACCTCCGACAGCTCCCCGTTCAGGCCCGGGACGGGTGAATCCTCGACGAAAATCAGGGCGACATTTCTCTTCTCCGCCAGGGCCGCGGCCACCGACATTCCGCCAAAACCGCCGCCGATGACCGCCACCCCGCTTTTCCCCTCCAGCCCGCCGACGAGCTTTTCCATGTCGGCGTAGGAGTGGAGCGCCGTGACGCCCTTGCCGGTCCTCCCCGGCACGTCCAGCCTTCGGGCGCGGGAACCGGCGCAGTAAACCAGCTTGTCGTAGGCCTCCTCGCCGGCGCCGCCCGCCGATTCCGTTCCCACCCGGCGCCGGATCGGGTCAATTTCCGTTACGGTCACGCCGGTGCGCAGGTCAACCCCGCGCTCGGTAAAATATTTTGGCGGATGCGACAGCACCCGGGTGAGTTTTTCGACCCGGCCCGAGAGGACGTAGGAAAAGTTGCAGTTGGAGACGCTGGGGGTTTCGGTGGCCTCGAGGACCGTGACCTCGGCGCGGGGATCCTCGCGCTTGGCCCGGGCGGCGGCGGAGAGCCCCGCGGCGTTCCCCCCCACGACCAGAATCCGCCTACCCATCGTCGTCCTCGCGGTTGACGGTTTCGATGGCGAGGGCGCGCCCGGTTTTTTCATCGAAATCCACCACGCAGCCCCGGAGGGCGACCGGTCCCTCGGCCGGCTCGGCGCGGAAGGGGAGGGCGTTCAAAAAACGGCCCATCACGCTCTCGGTCTTCACCCCGATGACGCCTCCGGTGGGGCCGCACATCCCGGCGTCGGAGAGGTAGGCGGTCCCGCCGGGGAGGACGCGCCCGTCGGCGGTCTGGACGTGGGTGTGGGTGCCGATGACGGCGGTCACGCGACCGTCGAGATACCGCCCCAGCGCTTCCTTCTCGCTGGTGGCCTCGGCGTGGAAGTCCACGAGGATGGCGTTCACGCCGGAATCGTTCAGGGCTTCGATCTCCCTGTCGGCCGTGCGGAAGGGGCAGTCAATCTCGCGCATGAACACGCGCCCCTGGAGGTTGATGACGCCGATTCCGGCGCGTCCGTCCGCCGGCACGCGCACCGCGACGCCCCTCCCCGGCACCCCCGGCGGGTAGTTGGCTGGTCGCAGGAGGAACGGTTCGGTCTCCAGGAGCGGGTAGGCCTCGCGGTTGTCCCAGATGTGGTTGCCCGAGGTGAAGACGTCTATCCCCAGCCCCTTGAGCTCGTTCAGGGGTTTTCGGCTGATGCCGGCCCCGCCGGCGGCGTTCTCAACGTTGGCGATGATGAGGTCGGGGGCATATTCGGCGAGGATTTCCGGCAGGTGCGTTCTCAACGCCCGTCGTCCCGGCCGGCCCATGACGTCGCCGAGGAACAGGAAGCGGGCCAAGGGATTCCTCCGCGGGGTGCGGTACGATCGCGGGACCCGTCGCCGGGTCCCGGGTCGGGTGCGTTCGGGGGTCGGGGGCTCAGGCCGACTCGATGGAGCGGTACTCCCGTTTACCGTCCTCGTAGGCGCTGCGCCCGTGGGAGTCCTGGGCTACGACCAGGGGGAAGTCCCGGACCTCGAGGCGGCGGATGGCCTCGGGGCCGAGGTCTTCGTAGGCGATGACCTCGGCGGAGAGGATGGACTTGGAGATGAGCGCGGCGGCCCCGCCGATGGCGGCGAAGTACACGGCGCCGTGCTTCTTCATCGCCTCGACGACGTTATCCCCGCGCAGCCCCTTGCCGATCATCCCCCGCACCCCGACCTTCAGCAGCGGCGGGGTGTAGGAATCCATCCTGTAGGATGTTGTCGGGCCGGCGGAGCCGATGGGGCGCGGCGGTTTGGCCGGCGCGGGCCCCACGTAGTAGATGACGGCCCCCTCGGGCGGGAACGGCAGCTCCCCTCCCTTTTCCAGAAGCTCGACCAGACGGGCGTGGGCGGCGTCCCGGCCGGTGTAGACGATTCCGGAGAGACGGACCCGGTCACCGGCCCGCAGGCCGCGGACCGTTTTCTCGGTCAGCGGGGTCGTCAGCTCGATCGTTCCGTCGCTCATCATCCTCCGAAGAGTTTTATGAGTTTACTCGAAGCGGAGTGAGCTTAGCACAGCGGCGTCTTCGCCGTCAAAGGGTTCACCGGCCTTGCCGGGCGGGGGTCGCGTTGCTACAATCCAACCCGGAACCGTTTTGCGCTTCGGGGCCGGGGGATGACGGACTCCGTCGAGACATACACCCTTTTCCACGGCGGCCTGACCCTCATCCAGCCGAGCGCCGGTCCGCGGACCGGCGTGGACGCCGTTCTGTTGGCGGATTTCCTCGCCCCCGGCGACGGACCTGTCGCCGAACTGGGACTGGGTAACGGGGCGGCGTCCCTGGCCGCCCTGTACCTGGCAAAATGCCCCGCGGCCTGGGGGATTGAAATCCAGCGCGACCTGGCCGTGCTCGCAGAGCTGAACGCGCGGACGGGTGGTTTTCCACTCGCGGTTCAAACCGGCGACCTGCGCCGCCGTGAGGAGCTCGGCGAACCCGGCCGCTTCGATCGCGTCATCGCAAACCCGCCCTACCGCGCCCGCTCCGACGGCCGACGGAGCCCGGATGCGACCCGGGACGCCGCGAGGCGGGAGGTTTTCGGCGGGCTGGGCGACTTCCTCGACGCGGCGCGGCTGCTCCTCGCCGACGGCGGCACGCTCACCCTGATTTACTCGGCCCGGCGGCTGGCCGAGCTCGTGGCGGATCTCCGGTCGAGGCTGCTGGAACCCAAGCGGATGCGCCTGGTCCACCCCGGTCCGGACCGACCGGCGCGGCTGGTCCTCCTCGAAGCGACGAAGGGAGGCGGGGTCGAGCTCGAGGTTCTTCCTCCCCTTTTCACCCACGGGGCCGACGGTGCGTACACCGATGAGATGGTCAAAATTCTTGACGGGCGTCCCGCTCGCCCTTAGCCTGGCCTGTGGCCCGCACGAGGGGCTCCGGGGTCTGGCCGAGCCTTTTCCGGCGCCGGGGCCGGTGGAGTACCTCGCCGCCGGCTCGCCCGAGCGCGCGCGTGAATCGGTGGCGGACTTACCGGAGAATTCCCCCGAGCGCGTGTACGCCGAGGCCCAGTTGGCCCTCTTCGATGGGGACCCGTCCCTGGCCGACGGGTTCCTTGCCGGCCTGGACTACGCCCCGGCGCGGTTGCAGCGGGTCCGCCTGGCCGTGTCCGGCAAGGTGCGCCTCATCCCGGATAGAGTCCCCCCGACGGGGGAGGACCCCGTCCTGGAGCTCGGCTACGGCATCGCTCTTTTAGCGGAAGGTTTTTCAGATGAGGGGCTGGCGAGGCTGGAATCGGTCGGCGAGGGCGCCCTGGGTTCCGTCGCCGCCCTGGTGCGCGCCGGGGAGCTCGACGGCTACGACGAGACCGAACTGCGCCGGTCGGCCCTGGAGAAGGCCTGGCGTTTCGCGACTCCCGCGCTGCGTCCACTGATTTTACCGCAATACCTCGCCGCGGTGCGCGACGCCGGCGGCGGATGGGGGCTCGCCAACGAGCTTGAGCGCCTGCGGGGCGAGGCGGAGATCGCTTCGCCGCCCTGGATAGACCTGACCGTGTGGCTCATCCAGGCCAGGCAGCCCCTGGATTCGCGCGACACGGCCTGGGAGCTGGCCATCTACGCCCCGAAGGAGGCCTTCGCCTTCCTCGGCGACCTGAAGCGTTGCCTCGAAGAACTGCCCCGCCTGGCGGCCCTGGCGCTGGAGGTGGGGAATACGGGGTTCGCGGCGAGGGCGATTGACGGGATCACCCTCTCGCCGGCGGTCTATCTCCTCAAGGGTGAGTACGAGCACGCCATCGGCCGTCCGCGCCAGGCGCTGGCCCAGTACGCCGAACTGTTCGACGACCCGTCGTATGCCGGTCTGGCCCGCCTCTACGCCGGGGTGACCGAGCTCGGGCGGGACCGACGCGAGGCGGCGGAGGAGCACTGGTCCCGCGTGACCGGGACGACGGTCCCGCCGGAACTGGCCGGGACCTACCTCGAGCGGGACGCGGATGTCGCCCGGGCCAAGGCCGATTTCTACCGGGCCAACCTGCGGCGTACGACCGCGCCCGGGGAGGCCGCCCGGTTGTATGCCGACGCGCTGGCCGGGGGTTTGACCGGCAAGGAGCGGGCGCGCGCCGCATGGCGGCTGGCCGTCATCCGCGCGGATGAGGGGGAGTGGGCCCCGGCGGCGGAGGCCTTCGCCCAGGTCGGAGACGACCCCGACTACCGCCACCATGTGGAGTACTGGCGGCCGAGGATGGAGGAGCTGGCCGGAGGCGGTTCGGTGCCGCCGGCCTACAACTGGGCTTACCCCTTCTACGAGCTTCCCGTCCGCGGCGCCGAGTGGTGGCTCGCGCCCGAACCGGAAGGGTTCGCCCCGCGCGGCGACCTCACCGACCTCCTGTACTCCCGACCCGGAGACGAGGAGCTGAATCTGCTCATGGCGCTCGCGAGTGCGGCGGACGACGACCTCTTCAACGCCTACGCCGGGGCCCTCGCCCGTTACCGCCGCGACGATTCCGAGGCCGACGCGTGGCTGGCTCTGGCATGCGCCCGGCGCGGCTACGAGGTGGGCGATTACGACGTCCGCCCCGAAATCGAGTACGCCTCCCGCGCCCTGGCCGGTAACGAGCCCGGGGGCCTGTGGGTCCTCTCCCTCGCCTACCCGCTGACGTACCTCGAGGACGCCGAAAAGGCGGGTGAGGCCTTTGGGGTTGACCCGCTGCTCCTGTTGGCCCTGGCCCGCGAGGAGAGCCGCTTCGATCCGCGGGCCGTCTCCGGCGCCGGGGCGGTGGGCCTGATGCAGAAGATGCCGGCCACCGCGGCGATGCTGGCCGCGGAGCTGAAATTGGAAAATTACGACCTGCGCGACCCGGGTGACTCACTTCTGTTGGGGGCGGCCTACCTGTCGAAGATGCTCGACCGCTTCCACGGCAACCTGGCCCTGGCGCTGGCCGGATACAACGCCGGACCGGGCAACGCGCGCCACTGGGTCGCGTCTTTCGAGACGCTGCCCCCCGATGTTTGGTTATTACTCAAGCCCTTCGACGAGACGCGGCGCTACATCATCCGGGTGGTGGGGAGTTACTACCGCTACCGACAGCTCTACGGGGACGGATGAGCCGGAAGCGTGACAGCGGCGGTTTGAAATTGGCGCTGGAGGTGCTGCGACCCTGGCGTCTGCGCCTGGCGGGCCTGAACCTTCTGGGGCTGCCCCAGGTGGGGCTGGGCGTCTTTCTGGCGTGGGCCGTGGGCTACGGCGTGGACCGCTTCCTGGCCCAGGCCGGCGGGTTGCAGGCGCTCATCCCGATCTTTTTAATCGGCCTGTTCCTCGTCCGCTCGGGGTACGGCGTCTTCGTCCAGTACCTCTCCCTCGGCCTCGGCTCCCGCATCCATCTGGCCCTGGAGCGCCGGACCTTCGCCAAGCTCCTGAAAATCCCGCTCCTGGACGCCGTGGGGGCCGGCGAGGCGGCGAACTCCCTCTTCTACGATTGCGACCTCTACGCCCACGGGGTGGTCGAGCTCTACGGCACCCTGATTATCTCCCTCCTCCAGGCCGCGGGGCTGTGGGTTTACCTCCTGGTGTTGGACTGGCGGCTGGCGGCGGTGGTGGCGGCGGCCGTCCCAATCTTCCTGTTGCCGCTGCAATTCCTGCTGCGCCGGATGCGGCGGGCGAGCAGCGACTTCTACGCCGAGAACCAGGAATATTGGAGCCGGTCGGTGGACGCCACCCGCGCCCCCCGGCTGGTGCGTGGCACCGGGGCGCAGGGTTCCGAATTTCGCGCTTTCGCCGATTCGGGCGAGCGGCGGCGGCGGGGGATGCTCCGCCAGGCGAAGTTCCACTTCCTCGCCGGCCCGCTGGGGGAAATTTTCGCGGCCTGCGCCATCGGGGCGGCATTCTGGCTGGGGGTGGACCTCCTCGGCGCGCAGGGGTTGAGCCTGGGCGGACTGGGCTCGGCGGCGGTGGCCACGGTCTGGCTCCTGGGAGCGATCAAGGGGATTATAGACGCCGCCGGGGGCGCGCAGGGCACCCTGGCGATGCAGGACCGCCTGGTGAAGCTCTGGCGGACGGCCGACGAGATTCTTGACGGGCCGGAGCCGCCGGAGTGGCGCGTCCTGGAGGCCAGGGGTCTGGCCTTCTCCTATCCCGACGGGGCCGATGTTTTTCAGGGCGTGGACATCGGGCTGCGGCGGGGGGAGTTCATCCACCTCGCCGGACCCTCGGGGGCGGGGAAGACCACCCTGGCGCGGGTTCTGTGCCGCCTGTACGAGCCGACGGGGGGGCGTCTGCTCCTGGACGGTAAGCCGCTCTCCGATTACGGCCTCGGCCCCTGGCGCCTGAAAACCGCGCTGGTGGACCAGGAGCCGGAGTTTTTGCCGGGTACGCTCGAAGAAGCCGTGGCCTATCCCGATGAAGTCGGCGATGCGGAAATCGGCGGGCTCCTGCGCGAGGTCGGCCTGGGGGATTTCGACCGGGAGCTGACCTCGGGCGCGCCGGAGCTTTCGGGCGGCGAACGGCGGCGGCTGGCCCTGGCCCGGGCGCTTTACCACCGGCCCGAGCTTTTGATCCTCGACGAGACCACCAGCTACGTGGACGCGGAGCTGGAGCGGAAGTTGATCGAAGTGGTGCGGCGGAGGCTGCCCGGGGCGGCGGTGCTGGTCATCAGCCACCGTGAGCGGGTGGGCGCCCTGGCGGATAGAAGGCTGCGGCTGGACGCGGGGGGGATGGCCGAGCTTTAAATTTATCGGTGAATATAAGAAAGCCTCCTCGAATGGGGAGGCTTTTATCACGGTTTAAACGGCTACTCGTATGTGGCCTTTATTTCCCCCCAGGAGGTTTCCTCGACGGAAGAACCCCAGTTGCCCTTTACGACGAAGAAGGAGTTGAGATGAGTATCTTCAAAACCGTGGCCCGTGTCCTGGTGTAGATTTCCATCGTAGTACCCGTCACATGTCCAATTGAAGTAAGTCAACTCCTCCTGGTATATTTCTGACCAGTATGTTTCATATTCGGGTAAATACAAGTAATCTTGTTCATCGAGCAGCATTTCACAATGAAAAATTGGAGCTCCAGGTATGTGTGGATCTTCATATCCAGTATCTGTAAACGTCACATTAGTGACATGAGCTGACCAGTTTGTGTTTCCGGGATGTCCGTTGTTGTTTTCATATATCGTGAGTAAAAATGAGTAAACAGGGCCTCCAACACTATAAACACACCAACACTCAAATCCTTTTAACGTAGCATCACCAACTTGAAAATCATCCGTCGAATGATAGTCTTCACATGAGCCGACAGCATCCAAATCCTCACTATAGAGGAATTCGTATGCCCACAGTGTATCCAAATCAGGTTGGGACGGGATTTGTGTGGTTAGAAGGATGTCTCCAGAAGATGCTGAAAAAGCTAAAATTATTAGAATCAACACCACTGCCTGCAATACGTTTTTCATCGTCCACCTTCTTTCCCTTCGAATATAATGTAGCCCAATCCCCGCCTTCCGTCAACCTTCGATGAAAAAAAGGGCCGGCGGCCCTTTCACTTTCTGGGGGAAGCTGGTGGGAATCGAACCCACCTGGGACCGGGTTAGGGCCCCACAACGGATTTGAAGTCCGCGAGGCTCACCAGATACCTGCCAGCTTCCCCGACGGCGCTATTCTACCACCGACCGCGGCGCGGGCCAAGGGTCAAACCAGGGGGGCGGCCTTCGCCGCGCCCTCGTCCAGGAGCACGTGGGTGCCCGACTCGCGCTTGGTCAGACCCCGCTCGTGGAAATGGTCCAACAGGAGGGTGGCCGTCTTGCGCGAGAGTCCGGCGCGCTCTTTGTACTCGACCACCCGCAGGGTCCCCGATTCCTTGAGCATGGAAATCGCCGTCCGGCGCAGCTCCTCGTAGCGCCCCGCCGGCCAGAGGTGGGTCTCGCCGACGAAAACCGCATCACCTGTGGCTTCCAAATAATGCGCCAGGTCCAGCACGGTGTCGGGGTGGAGGTTCACGAAATCCGTGAGAGCGAGGTTCTCCGCGTCTTCCAGAGCTTTTTTCGCCTCGGCGATGCGCGCCTTCTGCTCGGCGGTCGGATCCCCGTGCGGGAGAACGGCGTAGGAGGAGCCCACCGGCCGCAGCCTGCCCGTCTCGATGAGCCCGGCCAACGCGTCGCGCAGCGCGCCGTCCTCCACGTTCCGCCCGGCGAGGGAGGACAGGCGGCCCCGGTCCAGCCGGCAGAAGGGGAGCCGTTTTTCCAGAACCTTGTCCAGCGCCTGGCCCAGGCTCTCCACCAGGCCGTGACGCCAGCGGGGGTGCAACCAACGGTCGGCCGAGAGCCGGACAATCCCGCCCGATTCGGCCAGCCGCAGGAGCACCTCCTCGGCCGCCCGGGGCAGCAGGTTCGACCGTTTCGCCAGCTCGGCGGTGGTAAGGTCCTTGCGGGGCAGTGGATTGTGCTTGAGCCAGAGGGGTAGCGCCTCCCGGGGGCCGACCCCGTCAAGCTCGACGAGCGCCTCCCGGTAGCCGGCCCGCTTGCGGCGGTGCTTCTGGGACAGGGGGTCGAGCACCCGCCCCCCCGCGACGGTCAACGGCGGCGAGGGGACCCGGAGGATGAACCTCTCGCCGAAGAAAACGGGGTGGCTCCCATCGAGCTCAATCTGGGCCAGGGACTCCTCGCCGGGCTTCAGCCTCTCCCGGTCCAAAAGGACCAACCGGCAGTTGAGCTCGCTCGTACCCTTGAGGAGCTTCAACCGGACGAGGTTCTGCAGCTCGTTTGCCGAGGGGAGGAGCCTTACTTTGGCGTCGAAACGGTTGGAGAGGGTGACGCAGCCGGGGGTGACGATTTCGTCGCCGCGCTTCACGCCCCGTTTCGGAAGACCGGTGAGGTTGACCGCCGCCCGCAGGCCGGGGGTGACCGTCTCCCGGGGCCGGGCGTTCACCTGGAGGCCCCTGATCCGGGCGGAGCCGCCGCCGGGCTGAATCTCCACCGAATCCCCCGTGCGCAGGACGCCCGTGGCGACCGTCCCGGTGACCACGGCGCCGAAGCCCTCCATCTTGAAGGACCGGTCCGCGGCCAGGCGGAAGGGCCGGCCGGAGTCGTCCGCCCTCTCCGATTCCTCCGCCAGCCGGATGAGCTCCCGTTTCAGCTCCTCGAGGCCGACGCCCGTCCGGGCGCTGGTGCGGATGATTCCGGCGCCGGCCAGGCCGGTGCGGGACAGCGTTTCCCTGACATCATCCTCCAGGAGCGTCAGCCACTCCTCGTCCTCGACCAGGTCCACCTTGGTCAGGGCCACCACGCCGCGCCGGACGCCCAGCAGCTCCACCACGTCCAGGTGCTCGGTGGTCTGGGGCATGATCCCCTCGTCGGCGGCGACCACCAGAAGCACCGCCTCGAAGCCCACGGCGCCCGCGACCATCTCCCGCACCAGCCGCTCGTGACCCGGCACGTCCACGAAGGCCAGCTCGCCCGCCGGGGTTTCCAGAAAGGCGAAGCCCAGGCGGATGGAGATTTTCCGCTGCCGTTCCTCGGGCAGCCGGTCGGGGTCCGTGCCGGTGAGCGCCTTTACCAGGGCGCTCTTGCCGTGGTCCACGTGCCCGGCGGTGCCGAAGAGCGGAAGGGCGGAGGCGGTCGGCTGAATTTTTTCCATTTTCCGTTTCCTGAGATTCCGTGGTGATTATAAAACCCGGTGGACCGTGGCACAATCCACGCGGTATAATTCCATGCGGGTACGGGTCTTCACGGACAAGTCCACCGACGGGAGGACCGATGTCGGCGACGGAATGGCTCAAGAAGAACTGGATGTACGTCGCCCTGGGGCTCATCGTGGCCGGGTGGCTGGCGTACTCCTATCTCGCCCATTACGTCTCCGAGGACTCCTACATCTCGTTCCGCTACTCGCGCAACCTGGTGCGCGGAGAAGGCCTCGTTTACAACCCCGGAGAGCGGGCCGAGGGGTACACGAACCTCCTGTGGGTGCTGTCGGTGGCGGGGGGGATGGCGCTCGGGTTGGAGGCGGAGACGGCGGCGGTGATTCTGGGTCTCGTCGCCGGGGCGCTGGTCATAATCCTCGTCTGGTCCATCCTGAACCGTTTGACCCGGCGGAAGCCCCACCTCCCCCTGCTCGGGGCGATCCTGGCGGCGTTGTACTTCCCGCTGAGCTACCACTCCGGGTCGGGGCTGGAGACGGCCTTGTTCAGCGCCCTCCTCCTGGCGGCTGTCCATTCCTACCTGCGCGCGCCGCCCGGACGCTTTCCCTGGACCGGGCTCTGGCTCGGCCTTCTGGCGCTCACGCGCACCGAGGGTCTGGCCTACACACTCTTCTTCGCGGCGCACCATATCTGGATGCGGCACCGGAAGACGGAGACGGGGGCGGATTGGCGGGATTTGATACCCGCGCTGGGCCTGCCGCTGGCGCAGCTCGTGTTCCGGCTGTTCTACTACGGTCTCCTCCTGCCGTTGCCGGCCATCGTCAAGGCCGGGGGGTCGTTGGCCCACATCCTGGGCGGCCTCAAGTTCGTCTTCAACTGGATGTGGGGGACGCCGATCATCCTTTTGGCCTTCCTGGCGGTCTACATGGTGATCCGGCGCTGGGGCCGACCCGAATCCGGTCTGCTCCTTTTTCTCCTGGCGGCGGTGACCGGGTTCACCGTGTACGTCGGCGGCGACATGATGGGGTACTACCGTTTTCTCTTGCCCGCGTACCTCCTCCTCGTCGTGCTGGCGGTCGGAGGGTTGGACGATCTGTTCGACGCGCTCGCGCCGCGCAAGCTGTTCCCGGTTCTGCTCTCCGTCTTCCTGGGGCTCTGGACCGCCGCCTGGTTCGCCTTGACGGCGGCGACCTACGTCCGGCATCCCCGGGAGCTCCTGACGCCGGCCAGCTCCTGCTGGCTGCACGACAACGTCCCGCCGGGAACCTGGGTGGCGAGTGGGGCCGCGGGACGTCTGGGCTATTTCTCCGATCTGCCGCTCATTGATTACTACGGGCTGTGCACCGCCGAGGTCGCCCTGCACGGAGCGCGTACGGACGAATTCCGACCGGGACACGAAGTGGGCGACGCGGAGGCGGTGTTCCGCCGGGAACCGGGTCTGATAGTCATCCGCCCCCTGCCCGGCACCTGGGACCAGATCGAGGACTGGATCGCAGGTCGGCGGGCGACGACGGACTACACCTGGACCGGGCTTGCCTTCGCCCAGCAGCTCGTCCTCTCGGACCCCCGGATGGCGGACTATCAGGCGCTGGTGGTGGACGTCACCGATCGCATCGAGGGGACGCCGCCGGGGGGCGAGTCTTTCTACATGGGCTTCTACGCCCGCCGGGGTGAGCTGGCGGAACTTTTAATCGCCCGGGGGGCGGTGCCGGTGGAGCCGGCGAAGCCCGAGGGCTTCTTCGACCCGCGCGGGGAGTAGTATACAGAGTAAGCCTCGGTGGAGACAGGAATATACTGACTGTCGAACGGCCGATCCGCCGCGTGAAACCGCTTCCGTCCCCCGTGTATCAAAGGGGGTGTACCCCTTTTCAGGCGGAAGCCGAGGAGGCTCGATGAGGTTGCTTCCTTTTCTCGCGGCGGTCTTCCTGGCCTGCGGATTCATCGGCGGGGGAGTGGACGTGGACCCCCGGTATCAGCACGAGGTGGTGCTCGACCCCGCCGGCGCGAGCCTGGTATCCATCGACTGGAGTAGCGGCGGGCTCGAGCTCATCGGCGACGACGGCGACTCGGTCCGCGTCATCGCCGTGGGACGGAATTTAGGAGGATTGGTGGAGCCCGCCAAGTGGCTGGATATGCTCGATTTCCGGCGGGGGACCGGAAGTGTCGAGCTGGAGTTCGCCCGGTCCGGGGTCTTCTCTTCCTACGACATCGCGCTCGAGGTGCGCTTCCCCCGCGGGATGGGCGTGGAGGTTTCCAACGGCAGCGGCGGGCTGATCATTTCGGGCGCCGCGTCGGCGGTGGTCGAGCTGGGCAGCGGAGGCATCGAGGTCTCCGACGTGTCGGGTGACGCGGATATAGAAACCGCCAGCGGCGGGATAACGGTGGAGGGCGTGGGCGGTTCGTTGAAGGTGAGCTCCGCCAGCGGCGGGTTGGAGATAAAACGGGTAGCCGGGGCGGTGGAGGCCGAGACCGCCAGCGGCAGTATCGACATCGAGCTCGGTCCCGACCACGCCGGACCGGTGAGCGCCGAGACGGGCAGCGGGGGGATAACGGTCGCTTTGGGGCTGGGCCAGGCCGGGACGGTTCAACTGCACACCGGCAGCGGCGGGATTGACCTCTCCTACGGCGGCCCCTTCACCGGCGACGCCGACCTCGGCACCGGCTCGGGGGGTATAACGGTCGACCTGACCGCTCCCCCCGAGGGGCTGGCCATCGAGGGGGAGACCTCCTCGGGAGTGGCCTCGACCAACCACCCCGACGCCTACGCCTTCAACGGCGACGGCGGCGGGGAGATTCGGCTCCGGGGCCCGGGGCCGAAGATAACCCTGGACGCTGGCTCGGGGAGCATCGAGATCAACGTGCGGTGAGGTTTTCGATTGACCGCGCGTAGACCAAAAGACCGCCTTAGGGGGCGGTCTTTATTTTGCGGGCGGACCTGTAAGCCGAATTCTGTACCCCGTCGTGCGAGCGGGTTTCCCCTCCGACGGGGTGACGGCCATCCATCTTACGTCCCGGATTTCTCAGGGGCTCCAGCGACCTACCCGGAACCCCGGCCCTTTAGGCCGCGAGGCGGGCCACCTCTGGGGTTCCCTATTCGGTCTTGCTCCGGACGGGGTTTACCGAGCCGACGGTGTCACCGCCGCCGCTGGTGGGCTCTTACCCCACCGTTTCACCCTTGCCGGTCCGGCGAGAAGGCAAGGGGTTTAAATCCCTTGTCTCCTTTTCGGACTTTGGCGGTCTGCTCTCTGTTGCACTTTCCGTACCCTTGCGGGCCCCGGGTGTTACCCGGCGTCCTGCCCTGCGGAGTTCGGACTTTCCTCGGAACGGTTTTTTATGAGCCACTTGAAGGCCGAGCCCCCAGTTTGGCCCCCTCGCTCCGCGGCCGTCCGGTCCGCCCGCGGGGGATAAAATAGCACAAAAACGGCGCCGCGCCAAGTGAAGGCGTCGGGTTAGGGGTGGGGCTACCTTGAAAAAACGGCGGGGATAGGAATCCCCGTCCTACGGCAATTGCACGATTCAG
>DATKYS010000035.1 GCA_035528375.1 bacterium | reverse complement strand
AAAAAACGTAGAGCTTTCGCTCTACGTCCTCTCCGGCTGGCTCGTGGAGTCCTCCGTGAGCGTCCCCACCGCCCCCGGCTGCCACGAAATCTCTTACGACACCTCTAGTAGCCTGCCTCCTGGCGTCTACATCGCACGGTTGACGACAGACGTAGCCTCAACCACTCAACAGCTGGTCATCACTCGCTAGCTTGCCTCTGGACGTGGGGGCTCTCCTGTGCACGGTGAGGGTATCCACCAGTGTTGGTATACCGCGATTCCCACTGCCGCTGCCACACGAATAAAAGGGGTCCGAAAACGGGCCCTTTTTACATCGCCTGCGGTTCAGAAAACGCCCGTCAGTCACCCGAAACGACGGTGGAGTTTTCACCCCTCCCGCTGGTATAATCTCCCCCCACGCGACCCATCCAATTATTGCAGCCAGAAGGAGCCATGGACTACCTTTCCCACACGCCCGAGGAGCGGCGGGCCATGCTCGACCGGATCGGGGTGAAGGGGATTGAGGACCTCTTCGCCGACCTGCCGGCCGAGCTGGTGGGCCCGCCCATCGAGCTTCCGCCCCCCCTGAGCGAGCCGGAGCTTCTCGCGCGGCTCGACGCGGTGAGGGCCCCGGACCACGTCTCGTTCCTGGGCGCCGGCGCCTACGACTCCCACATCCCCGCCATCGTGCCGTACCTCACCGGCCGCACCGAGTTCCAGACCGCCTACACCCCCTACCAGCCCGAAATCAGCCAGGGCACGCTGACCGCCATCTACGAGTTCCAGTCGGCGATTTCTCGGCTCACCGGGCTGCCGATCGCCAACGCCAGCGTTTACGACGGTGCCTCGGCGGCGGGTGAAGCGGCGGCGCTGGCGGTACGGAACGCGAAGAAGGCCGGGCGCGTCCTGGTCTCGCGCACGCTGCACCCCTTCTACCGCCGGGTCGTCGCCACGTACCTCGAGGACCTCTCCTGCTCCGACGGCACCTGCGCCCGGTGCGAGGAAATCGGCTTTAACGGTGAGGGGCTGACGGACCTGGCCGACCTGGAGGCCAGGCTGGACGAGGACGTGGCGGCCGTCATCATCGGCAGCCCCAACTTCTTCGGCCTCGTCGAGGACTGGACGGCGGCCTTCTCCCTGGTGCACGGGAAATCCAAGGCGCTGGCGGTGGCGGTCTCGAGCCCCCTGCCGCTGGCGCTCTTGAAAACACCGGCGGAGTGCGGCGCCGACGTGGCCGTGGGTGACGCCCAACCCGTGGCGACGACACTCTCGTGCGGCGGCCCCTACGTCGGATTCATCGCCGCCGCGGAGAGGCTGGCCCGCAAGATGCCCGGCCGCATCGCCGGCCGGACCGTGGATATTGGCGGAAAGGTCTGCTACGCCCTGACTTTGCAGACCCGCGAGCAGCACATCCGCCGGGAGAAGGCCACGAGCAACATCTGCACCAACAACGCCCTGGTGGCGTTGGCGGCCACCATTTCCTTGAACGCCCTCGGTCCCGCGGGCATCACCGAGCTGGCCGAATTGAACCTCCAGAAGGCCCACTACGCCGAGCGGGAGCTGACGAAGCTCCCCGGGGTGGAGCCGCTTTTTCCCCGGGGCCGCTTCTTCAACGAGTTCGCCCTCAAGCTGCCGCCGGGAAGGGCCGAACGGGCGTTCGCCGAGCTGCCGGGGAAGGGCTTCGTGCCCGGCCTGCCGCTGGGACGCTTCTACAAAGAGTACGCCGACGGGCTCCTGGTCGCCGTCACGGACCGCCGGACGAAGGCGGAGATTGACGGCCTGGTCGCCGCGCTCGGGGAGGTGCTGTGATGGCCGAGAAAATTATTGACCGCCCCATCGAACCGGCAATCTACGCCCACTCCCGGAAAGGGAGGCGGTGCTATCGGCCGCCCGCTCCCGACGTGCCCACCCGGCCGCTGGACGAGCTGCTACCGCCCGAGCTCCGGCGCGCGAAACCACCGGCGCTCCCCGAGGTGGACGAGCCCACCCTGGTCCGCCACTACGTGCGCCTGTCCCAGCTCAACCACTGCATAGACGTGGGCTTCTACCCCCTGGGCTCGTGTACGATGAAATACAACCCGAAGATGGCCGACGCCGCCGCGGCGCTGCCCGGGGTCAACGCCCTCCACCCCCTGGCGCCCGAGGGGATGCTCCAGCCGGCGCTCGAGCTGATGAGTGAGCTCGAGGGCTACCTCTCGCGGATAACCGGGATGGACCGGTTCACCCTCCAGCCCGCCGCCGGCGCCCACGGCGAGTTCACCGCCATCAAGATGATTCGGGCCTACCATAAGTCCCGGGGCAACCCGCGCAAGGTCATCCTCGTCCCGGACTCGGCCCACGGCACCAACCCCGCCTCGGGCACCATGTGCTCCTACGACATAGTGGTGGTGGCCTCGGACGAGCGGGGGAACGTCTCGGTGGAGTCGCTGAAGGAGAAGCTCTCCGACGACGTGGCGGCCCTGATGCTCACCAACCCGAACACCCTGGGGCTCTTCGAGGAGAACATCCTGGAGGTCGCCGAGCTGGTCCACCGGGCCGGGGGACAGCTCTACTACGACGGGGCCAACCTCAACGCCATCCTGGGACGCATCCGGCCCGGCGACATGGGCTTCGACGCCGTTCACCTGAACCTGCACAAGACCTTCGGCACCCCCCACGGCGGCGGCGGACCGGGGGCCGGACCCGTGGGGGTGAAGAAACACCTGGCGGAGTTCCTCCCCGTGCCCACCGTGGAGAAGACGGGCGAAGGCTACCGGTTGGACTACGACCGCCCGAAGAGCATCGGCAAGCTACTGGCCTTCTACGGCCACTTCCTGGTGTCCCTGCGGGCCTACGTCTACATCCGCCACCTGGGACTCGAGGGCCTGCGCGGCGTGTCCGCCCACTCCGTCCTGAACGCCAACTACCTGTCGAGCCTGCTGAAGGGAACCTTCCTCCTGCCCTTCGACCGGCTCTGCATGCACGAGTTCGTCCTGTCGGGGAAGAAGCAGAAAGACGCATATGGCGTGGCCACCCTGGACATCTCCAAGCGGATAATAGACTACGGCTTCCACCCGCCGACCAACTACTTCCCCCAGATCGTCCCCGAGGCGCTGATGATCGAGCCCACGGAGACGGAGACTCAGCAAACACTGGACGCCTTCGCCGCGGCACTCCTGGCGATTGACCGAGAGGCGGCCGAGGACCCGGACCTCCTGCACGGAGCGCCTTACTCGGCGCCGGTCCGGCGCGTGGACGAGGCCCGGGCGGTGAGGGAGCTGAACGTGAGCTGGCCCGAAGAGGCGTGAAAAAAGGAGGGCTCCGGCCCTCCTTTTTTTGGGCTTCCGCGGGATTTACATGAACATGTTCGCCCCGCCCGAGTCAATCACCTTGTCGAGGAAGTAGAACAGAAGGCCCAGAGCGAAGAGACCGGTCACCAGCAGGTTGATTAAGCTGAATTTACCCTGCGGCGTTGCGACCTCATCCTTCGGCTCGGCGTCCACCTCGTTCTTGAGCTGCATGGCCCGGAAGGTGCCCGCGATGATGCAGAGCATGAAGAAGACCTGGGCCACGATGTTCAGGGCCGCCCCCCAGCTCGAGAAGGGCAGGACGAAGAAAACGAGCGCCACGATCAGCACGAAATAGAGCCAGCGCAGCTCGGTGCGGTGGGCGCGGTAGGTCGGTTCGCTCATGGATTCCCTCGCTTGGTTAGGGTTGCGGTAAACGAAATACGAATCATTTAAAAGGTGGCTATTCCTCCTCGCGGCCGGTCTCGTGGTAGAGGAGCATGAGGGCGACGCGGGACATCAACACCCAGCTCCCGCCCAACTCCGCGATGCCGGCCGAGTCCACCGCCCGCCGGTAATCCTCCACGGCCTCTTCCCAGTAGTGCTCCGATTCGAGGGCGACGCGCCCAACCGCGGCCTCCGCCTCCTCGGGCGGGTCGCCTATCCCCTGGTAGGGCCCGGCGTAGCGCGTTACGCGCCAGGCGTTCTCGGCGGCGTGGCCCGCGAAGTACAGGGCGATGATGACGTTCTGCCCCTCGCTCTCGGACGAGACGTGGTCCGCCGCCTCCCCGGCCGCACCGACCAGGACGGTAAGACCGTCGAGGAGCCTCTCCACCGCCGGGACGTCGCCCACCACGGCGACTTGGCGAATGACCTGACCGGCGCGGTCGGCGAGCTGGAGGGCGGCGGTGACCTCCTCGGGGTGATGCTCCAGCCATCTCATCGAGGCCACCAGGGCCAGGCCCTCGTCCAGCGCGTGCCCGAACCAGCGCACCCCGGGCAGGCTGTCCGGCTCGCCGTTCCCGGGCACGGGGGACCTTCCCCGCCCCAGGTCCTCACCCAGGAGCCACCAGTCGAAACTTTCCGGATTTCGCGCCCCACGGCAGGCCCCCGAGACGACTCCGCGATTCCAGCGCAGGGCGTAGCCGAACCAGCCCTCCGGAGTCTCCGCCAGGCGCAGGCAGACCGCGTCGTCCGCCTCGGACTGGGCGGCGTAAACGATCAGCTCGGAAAGGGTCGTCGGCGACCGGAGGGCGGTCCGCACGTCCCCGAAGAGGCTCGGGGTGTTATAATACCAATCATCCTTAATCCCCAGCCCCCCGGCAAAATCGGCGGCCGCCGCGGCCGGGGTGACGGGAGACCCCTCGGGCAGCGTCGGGGCGTAGATGACGGTCAGGGCGAACGCCGGAACCGACGACAGGAGCAGGGCCGCCAGAAAAACCGTCGCCCGGCGCGACAGATGGATGCTCGGGAAGCGCAACTCGACAACCTCACCCCGCGGGGCATTTCACCTTTGCAAGTGTACCACGTCACCGCCCCGTTGGGTAAGGGCCGCGTGAGGTGAACGATTGGCGGAGCTGCTACACCCCGAAATACGGTGGCCGAAGACCCCGGCCGAGGCGCTGGAACAGCAGAGAAGGCTGGTGAAGCTGCTGCCGCCGGAAAGACCGCTGGGACCGGTGGCGCTGGTGGGCGGGCTGGACGTTTCCTACTCGCGGCGCCTGGGGCGCGTGTTCGCGGTCCTGACGGTGGCGCGGCCGGGGGGAGGGGAGGAGGTCGAGCGGGCGTTCGGGGAGGCGGCGGCCGACTTCCCCTACGTCCCGGGGCTCCTTTCCTACCGCGAGGGGCCGGCCTGCGTGGACGCCTGGCGGAAGCTCGAAAACGTCCCCGACGTGCTGCTGTGTGACGGTCAGGGTCGGGCCCACCCCCGGCGCCTGGGCCTAGCCAGTCACCTGGGGCTCCTCTTCGACGTCCCCACGGTGGGGGTGGCCAAGAGCCGCCTTACCGGGAAGCACGGGCCCGTCGGGCGGGAGAAGGGAGCGACCACCCCTCTGGTGGACGCGAAAACCGGGGAGACCATCGGGACCGTCCTGCGGAGCCGGACGGACGTGCGGCCGCTCTACGTCTCGGTGGGGGCGGGGCTGACCCTGGTGGACGCGGTGCGGATAGCGCTCTCGGAGCTGGGACGGTATCGGCTGCCCGAGCCCGCGCGCCGGGCCCACAATCTCGTCACGCTCTACCGGAAAGATGCGGAGGGTCGGTGAGAATCATCGCCGGCAGCGCCCGGGGGACGGTCCTCTATGCCCCGCCGGGGAACCGGGTGCGGCCCACCTCGGACCGCGTCCGCGAGGCGCTCTTCTCCATCCTGGGGCCCCGAATTTTCGGCGTCTGGGCGCTGGACGCCTACGCCGGCGTGGGCGCGGTGGGGCTGGAGGCGCTGAGCCGCGGGGCGGCCGGCTGCGACTTCATCGAGGCCGACCGGGGCGTGCTGCGCTACCTGAAGAAAAACATCGAGCGGACACGGCTCGCCGAGAAGGCGCGTATCTTCACGCAGCGGGTCGAGCGTTTCGTCGCCGGCTGGCGGGAAGCCGACGCGCCCTACGGCGTGGTCTTCGCCGACCCACCCTACGGCGGGAACCCGGAGGAGGTCGCCGGTCTTCTGCGTCCCGTGGTCGGCGGCCTCCTGGTGCTGGAGGCGGCCGACACCGCGCCCGACCCCCGCTTCGAGGGCTACGCGCTCACCGACCGGCGTCGCTACGGCAATACGGCGCTCTATTTCCTCGAACCGCGTTGAGACCCGCACCTCGCTCGTTGCGATGATGTAGGGGCGACCCGTAGGACGAGTCCTCTGTGGTCGCCCGCGGGCCGACCGCATGTCGGCCCCTACGAGGGTGATGAGCGATTCTATTACATATTGGGCTCTGTACCCCGCCCGTTTTTTATAAGGAAGCCCTCACCCTAGCCCTCTCCCACGGGGAGAGGGGACCGTCCCACCCCCTCCCTGACCCGTAAGCGCGCTTCCCCCCAGAGGGGGGAGGGGGCACATCAAAGGGGAACCCCCCGGGGTTCCCCTTTTTCACGTCGCGGAATCGCGTACTAGAACTCGCCCTTGATCAGGCCCCAGGTGACGTTTTCGACGGCACCCACGGAATCGAAGGTCCAGACGAAGTCGTCGCCCATCTCGTTGCCGTTCAGGTCGGCCAGGCCGCCGTCCACGGTGCAGGTGACGATCACGCCCTCGACAAAGTCATCATCGCTGTCCCAGGTGCAGACGACGTCGTGGAGGTCGGTGTCGTCAATGTCCAAGTCGCCGGGCAGGGTCCGTGCCGGGGAGGCGGTAACGCTGAGAGCGGCGCCGGCGCTCAAGGCACGGCCGCCGGACAGGGTGGAGTCCTGAGCCGTGAAGTCAATGGTGTCGGTGTCGATGCCGGAAATGTCGTCCATGCAGTGGAAGACGATATCGGTGTCGAACGGCACTTCGCTCTCGCCGTCGGCGGGGTCCAGCCCGTCCACCCAGGGCGGCTCGAAGTCGTAGTCGGTGGTCTCGGCGCGGCACTGGATGAGGGAGGTGGCGCCCCAGCCGTAATCGGGGTCCCATTGGCCCGAGTACCAGGCCCAGGTGGTGTAGCCGTTATAGGCGATCTGCCCGCCCCTGTCGGTCACGTCGTAGCCGACGGCGAAAAAGGTGCCCTCCTCGATTACCACGTCCTCGCCGGAGAGGTCCACGTAGGTGTAAACGTGATAATCGGAGGGGCTTTCCGGGGTGAAGGGGCCGTGCCGGTCGGCGCTGGTGGGGTTGCCCGGGGGGTACCACAGACCGCCCAAATCGTACCAGACCAGCCAGCCGTAATCTTCCGAAGCCGGACCGCAGCAGGGCATGCCCAGCTCGGTGAGGGCGATGTCCCCGCCGGTGTCGTTCTCGAAGGTGGTGACGAGCCACTCGCCCCATCCGCCGGCGCTGCCCCCCGAGGTGGGGGACTGGTCCCAGTCGCCCGTCGAGAACTGGTACTCGGCGGCGAGGCAGGCCGCGCCGAGAGCCGCCAGAAATATGACGATTTTATGCATTACGGCTCCATCCCGGTAACATCGAACAACGGGGTCTATTGATACCCTCCCGACCGCTGAGGCTAGGCACACCGAACCGCCCGCCGTCCTAGTAGAAGAGCAAGGAGCGTGCCGGGCGGAGAGGGGAGAAAAGGCGCGCGGGGTGGGAATCGGCGGTGGCGGGACGCGGAAAATGGGCTGGCGGGTCTCAATTTAACGCGGCAGATTGCCGTGATAAACAGCGTAGGGGCGGGGATTTTATCCCCGCCGCTTTTTCTAAGGCAGCCCTCACCCTAACCCTCTCCCACAGGGAGAGGGGACATACGGCGACCCTCACCCCGGTCCGTGCTTCGCAGATTACGATAACGTAGGGGCGGGTCT
>DATKYS010000034.1 GCA_035528375.1 bacterium | reverse complement strand
GCGGCCCCCCCTCTCCCTCCGGGAGAGGGGTCAGGGGTGAGGGCCACCATATAAAAATCGGGCCGACCTAAACGGCGCGCCGTCGGTCGGTCCCTACGTCATCACAAGGCGCGAGGCGCGGACCGGGTTATGGGCGATATGCGGCGGGGATAGGAATCCCCGCCCTACATTTCGGCGAAAGGCAGTGGATAAAAAATCACGGGCGGGTGTGGACACCCGCCCCTACGTCATCGCAATTCGCGGCGGCCCGCAGAGGGGACGCCCTACATCATCGAAATTAGAAGCGCGCGCGCCGCTAATCCGCATCCCCGCGCCAGAGCTGCTGGTTGCCGAACTCCCACGCCCGACCGGTCCACTCCCCCCCAGCGGGGTCCTCCTCCACGCGGCGGCGGAAGATGCCCAGCTTGGCGTCTATGTTGTCTATGTGGTACAGGACCACGGCCTCGCGGGTCTTCGGCAGGACGGCGGCGCCGTACTCCCGCTCGCCGTGGTGGGCCAAAATCAGGTGCTCCAGGAGGAGGATGGTCCGCTCGTCGAGGCCGGTCTTCGCGGCCGCCTCGCGCGCCATCCACGCCCCGATGACCACGTGGCCCACCAGCCGCCCCTCGTCGGTGAACTCGCAGGTCGGCTCCCCGTCCAGCTCCTTCAACTTGCCCACGTCGTGGAGAATCGCCCCGACCAGTAGAAGATCGCCGTCCAGCTCGGGGTACTTCCGGGCGTAGTACTTCGCGTCGCGCGCGACGAAGAGGGTGTGCTCGAGCCAGCCGCCGCGGTAGGCCTGGTGGACGCGCTGGGCGGCGGGCCAGCTCCGCGCCGCCTCTTCATTTTCCTTCAAAAGGGCCTGGACCGTCTCCCGCAGCTTCTCGTGGGCCACCTCCCCGGCCAGCTCCGAAAGCTCGTCCCACAGGGCGTCCACGTCGTAGGGGGTGGAGGGGGTGAGCAGGCCTTCGTCGAAGCCCAGCTCCCGGTCGTCCTCGCGCACCGGGCGGATGTCGGCGATGGTGAGCTGGAGGCCGTACTTGGGGCTCCGCTCCAGGTTCCCCCGCACGGCGACGTAGGCCGTGGCGGGGTCGGCGGCTTTCTCGAACGCCGGGTTGTCCGAGAACAGGACCGCGTCCACGGTGCCGCTGACGTCCGCCAGCCTCAGGGTGAGGTAGGGGTCGCCGTTCTTCGTCAGGCGCCGCCGGCGCTCGGCGACCAAAAGAAAACCGCGCCAGGGGTGGGCCTTGTCCCCCACCTGTCTTATCGCCTGGGCCAGGGTCTCCTGCTCTATCATCTAGGTCTCCTCGCTGTCGTCGCCGGTGAGGCGGTTTCGCCACTGGGCCAAGAGGTTCAGGGCGGCCAGTGGGGACAAGGTTTCCGGCTTGACGCCGCGGAGCTCCGCCGCCAGCCAGCCGTAGTCGGGCTCGTCGTCTCCGGGCTCGGGGGCGGACAGGGCCATCTGGGCGGTGGGTGGGCCGACGCGGCCGTCCTCCAGCTCCTTCAACAGCGCCCGCGCCCGCCGGATGACCCCCCTGGGCAGCCCGGCCAGCCGCGCCACGTGCACCCCGTAGCTCGACCGCGCCGCGCCCTCCTCCACCAGGTGCAGGAAGCGCACCTCGCCCCCGCTCTCCGACACCGCCATCTGCATGTTGAACGCCCGGGGCAGCACCTCCACCAGCCGCGTCAGCTCGTGGTAGTGGGTGGCGAAGACGGTCCGCGCCGCGAGCTCTCCCGAATCGTGGAGGTGCTCGGCCACGGCCCAGGCGATGGCCACCCCGTCGGTGGTGCTCGTCCCCCGGCCCACCTCGTCCAATAAAAGCAGGCTCCTCGGCGTGGCGCAGTTGACTATCCGGGCGGTCTCGGTCATCTCGACCATGAAGGTGGAGAGGCCGCGGGCGATGTCGTCGGCGGCGCCCACCCGCGTGAAGACCGCGTCCACCAGCCCCAGGCGCATCGCACGAGCCGGGACGAAGGAACCCATCTGCGCCAGGATCACCGCCAGCCCCACCTGGCGCAGGTAGGTTGATTTGCCGGCCATGTTGGGGCCGGTGAGGAGCATCAACTGCCGGTCCCCGCCCGAGAGGCGGCAGTCGTTGGGCACGAAGGGGCCCTTCCCGTGGCGCTCGACCAGGGGGTGTCGGCCCTCGGCGAGCTCCAGGTCGCGCGACAGGTCGAGCTTGGGCTTGCACCATCCGCCCCGGGCGGCCGTCTCGGCCAGGGAGGCGACGGTGTCCAGCCGGGCCAGCGCCCCGGAGAGTTTTGCCAGCTCCGGCGTCCAGCGGTCCAGCTCCTCGAGGAGCCTGCGGAATAGCCTGGCCTCGAGGCCGGCCAGGCGCTCCCGGCCCCGGACGACCACCGCCTCCTTCTCCTTGAGCTCCGGGGTGATGTAGCGCTCGGCGGCGACCAGGGTCTGCCTGCGGAGGTAGTCCTCGGGGACGCGGTCCGCCTTGGAGCGCTGCACCTCGAGGAAGTAGCCGAAAACCTTGTTGTAACCGACCTTGAGGCTGCCGATGCCGGTGCGCTCGCGCTCCTTTTCCTGGAGCCCGCGGATCCAGCGCTCCGCCTCCTCGAGCTCCTCGTTGGCCCGGTCGAAGTCGGGGTCCCAGCCCGGGGCGATGACGCCGCCCGAGCCGACCTGGCCCGGCTCCTTCACCAGGGCCCGCTTCAGCAATTCTCCGGCCTCGGCGAGTTCCTCCAGCCCTTTACCCAGCGTCGCCCAGGCGCTCTCTTTCCTTTCCTTCAGCCACTCGGTCAGGGCGGGGACGCGGCCGAGCGTGTCGCGGATCAGGACCAGGTCCCGGGGCGCGGCCTTGCGCAGGGCCACCCGCCCCGCGGCCCGCTCCAGGTCCCCCAGGCCCGAGAGCCGTTCGCGCAGGTCGGCGCGCGCGTCGGCGTCCCCCACCAGGTCGGCCGTGGCGGCCTGGCGTTCCAGAATGGGTTCCAGACGCGCCAGCGGCGCCACCAGCCAATCCCGCAGCAGACGCCGGCCCATGGGGGTCCGCGTCAGGTCCACCAGCTCCAGGAGGCTCCGCCGGCTGCTCGTCCGGTCGGCGGACGAGGTGACCAGCTCCAGGGTGTCCACCGTGGGCCGGTCCAGGCGGAGAAATTCGCCCCGCTCGAGGGGCCTCGGCGGGCGGAGGTTGAGCGGCCCCCCGAGCTGGGTCTCCCCGAGGTAGGCGACCACGGCGGCGGCGGCCCGCTGTGCCAATTTATACCCCTCAACCCCGAATCCCTCCAGGGTGGCCACCCCGAAATGCTCCCGCAGGCGGCGGACGGCGTCCGGGGTGAAGTCGGTGTCCGGCCGCCGGGTGACCCCGGCCTCCGGCGGGAGCTCCGCCTCGAGGTGGACGGCGGATTCGGGCAGCAGAATCTCGCGGGGCGCGCGGCGGGAAATTTCCGCCAGGGCCGTCTCCCGCATGCCGGGTCCGGCGAACTCGGCCAGCAGAAGCTCGCCGGTGGAGAGCTCGGCCAGGGCCACCCCGTACCCGCCCCGCCCCTCGGCCAGGGCGGCGAGGTAGCTGGACCGGGCGCCGCCCAGGAGCTCCTCCTCGTAGAGTGTGCCAGGGGAGTAGAGGCGGACTATCTCGCGCTCGACCAGTCCCGTGTCGCCGTCGCCGCGCTTTTTGGTCTGCGCGCCCGAGGAACGCGCGGGGGAGGAGGTGGCGTCCAGCGGGTCCCCCTCGACGAGCTGCTCCGCCAGCGCCACGTGGTGCCCCGCCGCCAGTAGTTTCGGCAGGTACGACCCCAGCGCGTGGTGCGGGATGCCGGCCAGGGGGACCGCGTCCGGCTGACCCCTGTCCCGGGTGGTCAGGGCGATGTCCAGCGTCTCGGCCACCCGGCGGGCGTCCTCCCCGAAGCTCTCGTAGAAGTCGCCCATGCGCATCAGCAGGATGTGGTCCGGGTACCGCTCCTTGAAGGCGAGGTACTGGCGCATCATCGGGGTTTTTTTCGGATTCTGCCGGGCCACTCTCACCCCCGCCGGAGGATTTGGGCCGGGTCGCCCGCCAGGAGTCGGCTCTTGAGCCTTTTATCCGGGAGTCCGGCCGCCAGGCGCTCGAGGGCGGCCAGGGCCCGCTTGAAATGGGCGCGCTTTCCTTCGTTATCCCCCGCCCGTCCGGCCAGGAGCCCCGCCAGGAAGTGGAGCTGCCAGGTGATCGCCGGCACCTCGGGGTACGCCAGGGCCTCGTCGAGTATCGCCCGCGCCCGTTCCGCGTCGCCGGAGATGGAGTCCACGTCGGCCGAGAGCCGGGCCGCCCGGAGCCGGTGGCGCAGGTCGCCGGAGGCCTCCGCCCTCTCGCGGTAGTCGCGGCAGGCCTCGGTCACTTTGCGCCCCAGGCCCGTCTCGTGGAGCGCCCTGGCCCACAGGCGGTTCAGGGTGAGCTCGTGGTCCGGGCGCTTCGGCCACTCGACGCCCTCCACGGCCTTCCGCCCGGCGGAGGTGTCCCCCGAGGCCAGGCGGTCCAGGGACAGGGCCAGCCGCAGCCGCGGGTCCGCCCCGTCGCCCCTCGCCAGCGCCTTTGAGTGGAGGGCGGCCGCCTCGGCGAAGAGGTGGAGCGAGCGGTAGAACTCCGCCGTCCGGTGGTCCGTCTCCTCCTCGTCCCCCGCCTCGCGGAGCGCCTCGAGCCCCTCCGCCGTTTCCCCCCGGCCGAGGAGGGTGTCGGCGTAGGCCAGGCGGGCCTTTTTGAGCAGTTCGGCGTCCCCCAGCTCCTTGGCCCCCACCAGGGCCGCGTCGAGGTGGCGGGCGGCGGCGGTCCAGTCCCCCAGGTAATCGGCCAGCCGCCCGAGCTCGCAGGACAGCCGGGCCGTGCCGAAGCGGTCCCTCTTCCCCACCCGGACGCGCAGGAGCTCTTCGGTTATCTCCCGGGCCTCGGCGAGCCGCCCCAGATTCGTCAGGACCAGCGCCCGCTCCTGCCGGACCGCCGCCCGGCGGGTCTCGTTGCCCAGGCGCTCGAAGGTGCGCTCCGCCTCGCGCAGGGAGCTTTCCGCTTCCGGGCCGCGGCCGTGCTCCAGGTAGAGCTCGCCCAGGCGGGCCTGGGTTTCGGCCACCTGCCCGGCCTGCAAAAGTGAACGCTCCCGGGCCAGGGCGGCCTCCAGCGCCTCGAGGGCCTTGGTCGCTTCGCGGCGGTTCTGGTAGATTTCGGCCAGCCCCTGCTGCGCCTCGGCGGCCAGGGAGAGGTGGCCGGTCGCCTCCGCCCACTCCAGAACGGAGGCCAGGGGTCCGTAGGCCTCGTCGGGGCGCCCCAGCTCCAGGAGCGTCTTCCCCAGGAGCGCCCGGGCCCGCGCGCCGTCGCGGCCTTCATCCGCCCCCGCCCGCTCCAGGTGTCCGAGCGCCTCCTCCCGCTTGTTTATCCGCAGCGCCGTCTCGCCCAGTAGCAGCTCGCGCCGCGCATCCCAGCGGCCCTCGGGGTCGCAGGCCGCCGACCGGCCGGTCCAGAACTCGACCTCGTCCGGCTCCCCCCTGGCGCAGTGGATGGAGGCGTTTTGGAGGGCCAGCTCGGCCCGCTCGGCCTCCTCCCCCTCCTCCGCCTGGTCGTAGAGCTCCACCAGGATGGCGCCGGCGTCGCCGAAGCGGCGCTCCGAGGCGAGAATCCCCGCCAGCCCGGCGCGGAGCCTCCGTACGGCCCGGCGGTCCGGGGCGGCCTCCACCGCGTCGGCGTAGTAGGAGATGGCCGCGTCGAAGGAGCCCACCTCGGCGGCCAGTTGCCCGGCCAGCTCCAGGGCGGTTATCCGCTCCGCCGGGTCCCCGCAGTTCATGAAGTGGTTCACCGCCTGGGCCACCACCCCGCCGTGCTGGCGCTGGTAGAAGCGGGCGGCGTTGAAGTGCAGCTCGCGGCGGCGCCCGGGGTCCACCGCGGCGTAGGCGGCCCGCCAGGCGGCCTGACCGGCGAAGGCGTACTCCCCGCCCTCCCGGATCACCAGGGAGCACTCGGCCAGCCGGGCCCGCAGCGGGGAGACGTCGTCGCTGACCGCGGCCAGGTCGCCGGCCGAAAAGCGCGGCCCCAGCACCGACACCGTCTCAAGCGCCCCGGGGTCGGTTTCCAGGGCGAAGAGCTCCGCCGCCAGCCGGTCCAGGGGCAGGCGGGCGTGGAGGGTCGTCAGCCGGTCGCGCCCCGCCAGGAGCGCCAGGTAGGTCAGGCGCCCCGGCAGGAGCTCCCGTTCCGAGACGGGGCCCAGCGCCCCGGCATCCCGGCCGGAGAGGGTCTTGAAGAGCCCCTCCGCCTCGGCGGGCGGCAGCGGCTCGATGGCGACGGCGGGCGCCTGAGTCCCCTTGGGGGCCTCGTTGCCGCAGAGGATGACGGCCAGCGGCGGTCCCGCCCCGGTAAGGGAGCGGATCAACGAAACGGAACCGGGGTCGAGGCACTCGGCGTCGTCCACGACCACGGTGAGCGGTCGCCCGCCCCGGGCCTCGATGGCTGCCAGCAGCAGCTCGCCGGCCATCTCCCCCTTCTCGCCGGGCGTCAGGCCCCACAGCGGCTCCGAGAGCTTCCCGCCGGTGAACAGGGCGATGAACTCGGCCAGCCGGGGTGCCGCCTCGCCCAGGGCCCGCCGCTGCGCCTCGGCCGCCGCGGAGCTGGACACGGGGCCCCACACCGCCAGCAGCATCCGCCGCCACAGGCCGTAGGGGTCGTAGCTCCACCAGGGCTGGGCGCGGAAGAGGTGGGCGTCGCCCAGTTCGGCGAACAGGTCGCAGAGCTCCGACGCCAGGCGGCTCTTCCCGCTGCCCGGCTCACCGGTGACGACCCCGACCACCGGCCGCCCCTGGCGGAGCTCCTCCAGCCACACATCGGCGCGCGCCAGGATTTTTTCCAGGCCCAACAGCGGCTGCCCCGCCTCCTCCCGGGCATGGGAGGGGACCAGGATGCAGAGCCTCCGGTCGGCGACGGCGATTTCGCGCTCCTCCTCGAAATCCGGCTCCGCCGCGGGGGCGTCCTCGGGGGGGCAGACCAGTGTGCCCGCCGGCGCGAGGACGGCCGAGCGGACCGCCCGCAGGAGCGGCTCTCCGGCCGGGACGACCACCGATGAATGGGCCCCGCGGAGGTAATAGTCGGAGAGGGGGCCGGCGGCCAGACCGCCGGAGCGGTCGCTGAATTCCGAGAGGACGGCGTATCCGGCCCCCGCCGCCGCCGAGGGCTCGGCGAAGACGTAGAGCGTGGCCAGCCCGCCCTCGTGGGGCACGGCGCCCCAGAGCTCGCCGCCCCAGTTGGCGCAGATTTCCGCCTCGACGCGCAGACGGCCCTGGGCCTCGTCGAGGCCCTCCTCCACCAGCCCCCGGGGGCCGGGCCAGCCGAGGGCCAGGACCCCCTCCACCGCCAGCCGCCTCTCGCCCTGGTGGCGCGAGCCGAGGGGGATGAGCTGCCAGGGGGCGAGCCAGGGCCGGGCGCGCTCCATGCCGGCCGCCGCCCGACTCAGGCGGTCCAGGAGCCTCTCCGGCGGCTCCGGGATGGGGTCGTCCACCTGGGCCGGCATCACCCGCCGGCCCCGCTCCTTGGACCCCAGGGAGAAGTACCCCTCCTCCCGGCGAACCTGGAACCGCTCGCTGACGACCTCCGCCAGCTCCCGGGAGAGGTAGGCCCGCCCGGCGGGTGTGTGGGCCAGGAGCCGGAGCGCGTCCTCCACCGCCTGGCCCGCCGGCAGCGCCAGATACCGCCCCAGCGCCTCCAGGATGAAGAGGCCCCCCTTTCCCCCGGCGATGGTCACCCGGGGCGCGGAATCCAGCTCCTCGATGAGCTGCTCGGTCGTCAGGCAGGCGCGGAAGATGTGGGCGTCGCTGCCGGTCTCGGGGAAGAAGGCGACCAGCACCCCGCCGCCCCAGGCCAGAAGGTGTCCCGAGTACTCCTCGAGGGCGGCCAGGAGGAGCTCGGCCACCGCGGCGTCGGTCTCGTAGGCGTCGTCGGCCGGGGCGCAGACCAGCGCCGTCCCGGGTTCCAGGAGGACCGGCCCGTCGCCCTCGGCGGTGAGGGTCCAGCGCAGCGGCCAGGCCCTCGCCAGGGTGTGGTATCGGCGCTCCAGGGTTCCCAGCTCGCGGAGGAGGTCGTCAATCCGGGCGGCCTCGGACAGGGCGTAGCGGGCCAGCCCCGGGGTGATGAAGCGCTCGAGCTCGCGGCGGAGGTCTTCCATCGGTCTTTTGATTCACCCTTCGAGAGCGTTGAATATCTCGAAAAGGTTGCGGTTCAGGGAGGGGGGAGGCGCTGGCACACGTTTTTGCCGCACGACGACGCGGGAATTATCCAAGGCTTACGAACTCAGCAAAACCGAGCGAAGCGAGCTATGCGAAGCAAAAACCGTGACAGCGCCGGTGCAACGCAGCTGCCTTTATCGCTGAATACACCGGCCCGGTCGCGCCCTCTCCGTCGAGGGGGGGCGGGTCGGCCTCCAGCCGGGTCACAGCAGCCTCTTGCCGCCCAGGCCGGGGTCCAGGTGCGGCCCGGCGTAGCCCTCGCCGTCCACGGCGTGGGGCGTGCGATCGGAGTCTTCGACACCGGGTAGGCGGGGCGCCCGCGGCGGCCGACTCGAATCCGCCGGCCTTTTTCCCTCGAGAAGCACCCGCGTGTAAAGTTCGACGTAGCCCTCGGTCATCGCCTCCAGGCTGTGGTTCTGGCGGATGTGACGCGAGGCGGCGTCGGTCATGGCCCTCGTCCCCGCGGGGTCGTCCAGGAGCTTTGCGATTTTTTCACCGAGCGCCCGGTCCGAGTATTCGAAAATCAGGAGCCCCCGCGCCTCGCGCGGCAGAATCTCCACGCAGCCGCCCTGGGCCAGCCCCACCGCCGGGACGCCCAGCGCCAGAGGCTCGGCCATCCCCCGGTTGAAGCTCTCGCCGCGCCCGACGGCCACCGCCAGGTCGCAGGCGGCGTACACCGGCCGCGGGTCGGGAACCGTCCCCAAAAACCGCACCCGGTCGCCCGTGCCCAGTTCCCGGGCCAGGTCCCGCAGGTGTTCCTCGTGGTAGCCCGCCCCGGCCAGGAGCACGATCGAGCCGGGAATCCGCGCCGCGGCCCGCAGCAGGTGGTCCAGCCCCTTGCGGTGCCCCAGACGGCCCACGTAGCCCAGCACCGTTTCCCCCGGCCCGAGGCCCAGCCCCCGCCGGGCATCCTCCCTTTCAATAATCCCCGGCCGGAACCGCTCCGTGTCCAGGCCGTTGGGCACCAGGGCCACGCGGCTGGGGTGAACGCGGTCCACGTCCAGCACGTAGTCGCGCACCCGGCGCGAGACGCAGGCGTAGCCGCCCATGAAGGGCGAGGTGAGCTTCGTCAGCCGCCGTTCGAGGGGGGAATCGAAGCCGTAGCGGTGGAAGGTGACGAAGGCCGGCCGTCCGGTCACGAGGCCGGCGATCCAGGTCGGCAGGCGGTTGGGGTGGCCGTGGAGGGCGGTGGCGCCTATCCGCTTCGCCAGGCGGGCCAGCTCGAGCCCCAGTTTCAGTGATGAGTCCCCCGGTCCGCCGACGAGGTGCAGCTCCACGCCGCGCTCGTCGAAGTACGCCCGGCCGGGGCCGTCGCCGGTGAGGCTGGCCGCGACGCAGGTGAACCCCCGCTCCTTCAGGCGGGCGCACACCTCCGCCGTGCCCCGGTGGGGGCCCGAGAGCAGCAGGTCCACGAGGTAGTGGAGGATGAGCATGTGTGTGCGGGCCGGTGGATTACGGGGTCAAGTATAAACAAAAAGGGGTCGCATGGCACGGTGCGCCCGAATATGTGGGGCGGCCGATTGGGATGACGTAGGGGCGGGTTTTCAGACGCGCCCTGGTTGCGATGATGTAGGGGCCGACCTTTAGGTCGGCCCGTAGGTTATTAACCGTTGTTCGCCGATATGTAGGGCGGTGATTTTAATCCCCGCCGCTTCCACACCTCACCCTAACCCGTGCCTCGCGGATTGCGATGACGTAGGGGCGGACCGACGGCCCGCCGTTCAGGTCGGCCCGTTTTTTATACGGTGGCCCTCACCCTCAATCCCTCTCCCGGAGGGAGAGGGAGGCCGTTTCTCGCCGGTTGCGAGGATATAGGGGCGGGGCTCCGTCCCCGCCCGCGGGCGACCGTGGACGGTCGCCCCTACGGGCAATTGCGCGGTTCTAAATGTAGGGCGGGGAATCCCTTCCCCGCCGCTTTTACCCCTCACCCTAACCCGTACCTCGCGGATTGCGATGACGTAGGGGCGGACCTTTAGGTCCGCCCGTTTTTTATAAGGCAGCCCTCACCCCTGACCCCGTCGGCGAGCCGCTCCCACGGGGAGAGGGGGACCGTGGCTACCCCTACGGCGAGAATCCCGCCCGGCGCCGGGCCAGGAGCTCCACCAGCGCGCGCAGTTTTCCCTGGTTGCGCCGCATATCGAAGCGCCGTTCCACCGTCCGCCGGCCGGCCACGGCCAGCCTCCGCGCCAGCGCCGGGTCGTCGAGGAGCCGCTCGAGGGCGTCGGCCAGGGCTACGGGGTCCCGAGGCGGCACCAACAGCGCGTCCACGCCGTCGGTCGCTATCTCCGGTATCCCCCCGTTGTTCCCGCCCACCACGGGCCGCTCGAGCGCCATCGCCTCGATCACCGCCCGACCGAATGGCTCCAGGTCGCTGGGCACGGCGACGATGTCCGCCGCCCGGACGTAGTCCCGCACGTCGCCGACGAATCCGGTGCGCACCACGGCCCCGTCGAGCCCCTCGCGCCCGATGATTTCCTCCATACCAGCCGCGAAGCCGGGGTAGACCTCCTCCTGGGGCGCCCCGACCAGGAGCAGACGCACTTCCGTGTGCCCTCTTCGCCGCAGAATCGCCAGCGATTCCAGGAGCGTGTCGGGGCACTTGAACGGGGCGAAGCGGCCGTAGTAGCCGATCGTGGGATGGCCGTCAATCCCGAGCCGTTTTTTCAGACCGGCGTCGGGGGGGGCCGGTCGGAAGCGGTCCAGCCGCACGCCGTTGAATATTTTGAAAAGCTTGCGCGGCCGCAGGGATGCCCAGGGCACCGCCACCCGCAGGACCGTCTCCGAGATGACCACGTAGGCGTCAGCCAGGACGTAGGCCAGCCGGTCGGCCAGCCCAGCGTCGCGGCACATGCGGATGTAGCCCAGCGCCGCGGTGGGGAGCCCGGCGACGGAGAGCCCGGCCAGCAGTCGCCCGATGAAAGACTCGCCGTAGAGAACCGCGGCCCGTTCCTCGCGCGCGATGCGCCGCAGCCCACGCACCGTCCGCCAGAGGTCCCGCGCCGTGCGCCAGGGGTGCCGCAGGTCGCGGACGTAGAGCACGCCGGGCGCCTCCAGCCGCCGGCACTCCACCCCGCGTCCCTCGTAGAGCTCGGTGAAAGCCGGGTTTTCCTCGTTGTATACGACTATCGCCCGCCAGCCGGGCCCCAGCCCCTCGATGAAGCCCAGGAGGCTGTGGTGGCTGCCGCCGATGGCGGTGTAGGGGACGTAGAAGAGGGCGGTTCGCCGCGGACGGCCCATGGATTTCAGCCTCGGGAGGATCGGTGGGACGGGGGATTATGCTATTCGCCGGAGCGGGTGGTGTCAAGGCGGCCCGCCGGAGTTGACACTGCCGCCCCTTTTGCCGATAATGGGCGGGACCGTAGGCTGGAAAAAACCGCTGGGTTCGGCTATCCTTTAGCAACCCTCGAAGAGGTTCGTTTTCACCGCTCAAGGGGGAAGAAAATGCGGAAACTGGTTTCAATCGCCACGCTCCTCGTCCTGGTCGCGGCCACCGCCGTCGGCGCAGAAGCCATGCGCAAGGCCCCCCTCTTCATGCTCGAAGACGTGAACGGCAACCAGGTCAAGCTCTCGACCTTCATCGGCGACAAGGTCGTCGTCCTCGACTTCTGGGCCGTGGGCTGCGCCCCCTGCCTGACCGTCATGCCCCACATGGAGGACATGTGGCAGACGTACAAGGGCCAGGGGCTCGTGGTCATCGGCATCTCCGAGGACCTGCCCCGCAACGTCTCCAGCGTAAAGGCCAAGGCGAGGGAGGTCGGGGTCACCTACACCATCGTCCTGGACAAGAACGCCGCGGCGCTCACCGCCTATCAGGGCGGCGACGCAGGCATCCCCTTCATCGTCGTCATAGACCTCTCGGGCAACATCTACCAGACCTTTCGCCGCATCCAGCCCGGCGACGAGGACAAGATAGAGACGGCGATCCGCGAGGCGTTGGGGCTGGAGTAGGCTGCGCATTTTCGATTCCCCGCCTATGACCGGCCGCCGACGCGACCGGTCGTCACGTCTCGAAAGACCGTACGTCAACCCAGACAGGAGGCGGTAACCGTGCGCATCACGGCCATCCTTGCCACCCTCGCCCTTCTCGTCCCCGCCCTGGCCCAGGAGCCGGAGGAGGGCGACGTCCCCGAGGACGAGGAGTGGTACGAAGAGGTCCCGCTGGTGGGCGTCATCGGCCTGGACACCGACCCCGGCGTCTCGATCCAGGTGACCAACACCGCCGTGTACCGCCTGCACGAGTACGCTTACGTCAACAGCGGGATGGACAAGATTTACGGCCTGCAGAGCTTCGAGGACGACCTGACGGCCACCATCGGGGTGGGGAACTTCTATCTGGCGGGGACGCTGCGGTTCTGGCAGCCGCGCTACGACAACGTCGCCGGGGAGCGGATGTACGAGGCCGACCTCTTCAAGTGGTACGCGGGCTACCGGAGCGAGGAGGCGGAGGGGTACTACGGGAGTATCTACACGACCTTCGGCCGCGGCCTGACCCTGCACCTCTACGACGACCCCGTCTTCGAGGACGTGGACAAGTTCATCCAGGGCTTCTACGGGCGGCTGGACCTGGGCTGGATTTCCGCCACGGCGCTGGCCGGGCGGGGGACCTACGACCACGACCCCCTGAACGCGTACACCGACGACGTGCGGGGTTTCGAGGTCTCCGTCAACCCCTTCGTGCCCTGGATCGAGGTCGGCGGGGGCGTCGTCTCCATGGACCAGCACCTGGCAACCGACCTCTTCACCGGGGAGGCCGTCCGCAAGCGGCTGTTCATGCCGGCGGCCCACCTCTCCGTCACAACGGACTACGCCGACCTCTACGCCGAGTACGCCCAGAGCGACGGGTACGAGCATTCCGGCCTGGGTTTCGCGCCCTACTCCGGCGAGGCCGTTTACGCCTCGGCGGTGGGCTACCTGGGGCGCAACTCCCTCCTTCTGGAGTATAAAAATTACGAGCATTTCTACAACGAGTGGAACGCGCCGCCCGAGGTGAGCTTCTCCGGCAAGCCTCTGGAATCCACCCACACCGGGGTTGACGAGGAGGGGTATCTGGCGCGCCTGACCGTCTCGCCGTGGATGGGTCTTTCCGTGAGCGGCGGCTACTGCGACGCGTGGGATTCCCGGCGGGAGCGGGAGCGGCCCGAGTACGGCGGCGAGGTCCGCTGGGACGCCTGGCCCTGGCACGCCGTCGGCGGGTTCTGGCTCCACGACGAGAGCTACGAGGTCGGCGATCCCGACGACGACACCTACTACCTCTACGAGCGCGCCGAGCTCTGGCCCGACCTCGAGGCCTCCTACACCTTCCAAAACGGCCACTCCCTGGCGCTGCACTTCCGCTACGAGACCATAAACATCCACGAGGTGAATGGGACCTACTCGGAAATCGAGACCAACGAACAGAACCCGCAGGGGTCGGTGACCTACAACTGGCCGGAGTACTTCTCGGCCACTCTTTCGGGCCAGTACGCGATGGGCGACCTGCGGCCGAACGAGACGCGGAACTACTGGCTCGCGGGGGAGGTCACGGTGCACCTGGGCCCCGATCACGACCTGACGGTCTACTACGGGGACCAGCGCGGGGGGTTGGTGTGCTCGGGGGGGGTGTGCCGGGAGGAGCTGCCCTTCGACGGGTTGAAAATCATGCTGGAGAGCCGCATCTGAAGCCGGG
>DATKYS010000033.1 GCA_035528375.1 bacterium | reverse complement strand
CTGGAGGGGGACGACATCAAGGGCAAGGCCTTCGTCATCTACATGAGCTTCGCCGGTCCCGAGGGCGAGAACGAACAGATGAACCTCGAACTGCTGGACATCCCGTTCTACGTCACACACCTGCGCCTGGACCGGATGATGGACACGGTGAAGTGATCGGTCGTGGAAGAATTTTTGCCGAGTGCGCCGGAGACCGCTGAAAGCGCGGTGAAGGGCGGCGGGCCGACCTCCGACCGGCGCCGCAGATTCCTGGGGCTCTTGGCGGCCTTCGGCGCGGCGCTCGTCATCGCCGTCCTGCTGCGTCTGTTCGTTTTTCAGGCGAGCTGGATCCCCTCGGGCTCCATGCGGCCCACGCTGGTCGAGGGGGACTTCATCCTCGTCAACCGGCTGGCCTACCTGGTGCGGGAGCCCCGACGGGGCGAGGTCGTCGTCTTCCGGCGCGGCGAGGAGGACTACGTCAAGCGGCTGCTGGCCCTGCCCGGGGACCGCTTCAGCTTCGCGGGCGACTACCTCGCCGTGAACGGGGAGCGGTTGGATGAGCGGGCGTACCTGGCGAAGGGCGCCTGGGGCCGGACACGGGGCGGGGAGCGCTTCGGCGAGGAGGAGCACGTCCTGCCGCCGGGGAGCTACCTCGTCCTGGGCGACAACCGCAACTCCTCCGACGACGGCCGGGGGAGCCTGGGCTACGTCCACCGGGACGAGATAATCGGCAAGGCCTTTATGGTGTACCTCTCGGTGAACCTGCCCCAGATGCGGGACGACGGGGAATCGGGGCTGGCCGTGCTGGGCTACGTCCGCTGGGACCGGATGCTGGACGTGGTGCGCTAGGGGGGCGGATGGCGACGGAGGATAAAACACCGCTGTGCACCGCCCGCCGCCTGGGACAGGCGGTCCTCGTCGCCCTGGTGCTCGTCGTCGGCGTCAGGCTCTTCCTCTTCTGCCCCTACGAGGTCTCCTCCCACTCGATGACCGACACCCTTCTACCGGGGGACCTGGTGCTGGTGGACAAGTTGGTTTACGCCCGCGCCGAGCCGTCCCGGGGCGACGTCATCTGCTTTGCCTCCCCCACGGGCGGGGGGCGGGACTTCTTCGGCCGCGTCATCGCCCTGGGCGGGGAGACGCTGGAGATACGGGAGGGGCTGGTTTTCGTCAACGGCGCCCGGAGGCCGCTCCACGAGCCCTACCTCGGCCGGACCCACCGCGAGGACTTCGGGCCGGTCACCGTCCCCGAGGGGTACCTCTTCGTGATGGGGGACAACCGCCCCGACGCGCGCGACAGCCGCATCTGGGGGCCCCTCGACTCCGAGCTCGTGCTGGGCAGGGTCGTGGGGGTCCTCTTCTCCGACGACCCCTACGCCGTGGACAAGGACCTGGGCCTGTCGGGGACGGTGCGCTGGGAGCGGACCTGCCGGGCGGTGGAGTAACCGTGCGCGCATTTTTTCTGGCGCTGGGGCTGGCCGCCCTCCTCGGGGGGTGCGCCGAGCCCGGCGACGCGGAGGTGGCCTCCGTCGCGGCCCGCATCTACGCGGGGACCCCGCCGGAGAAAGCCGTCTTCGAGGCCGGCCTGGACACCGCCGCCCTGGTCCGCGCCACCCGGCGGATTCTGGAAGACCCCGCCCGCCTGCGTCGTTTTTTGGATGTTCTTCGCCGGGAGGCGGAGTAGATGCCCCGCGTTTCCCTCGTACTCGTCCTGCTGACGCTCCTCTTCGCCGCCTGCGACTCCGACCACCCGGCGAGCCTCCGGGAGGCGTACTTCGCCTACCTGGACGCCCGGTCGGCCGGGAGGGACACGGAACCGGCGCTAGAGGGGCTGGGCTGGACCATCGGAGAGCTGGAGTCGGCCGTGGAGCACCTTCGTTCCGAGGACCCCGAGGGTTTCCGGGCGCTCATTGACGCCTACCGGGCATCGCGGGGGCTGCCGAAGGATGATTGAGCCTTCCCCGGCGCGCCGCCGGGAGCGACCGGTCGTTTTCACAGTCACGGGGGGGATCATCCCGGCCGTCGTCGCCACCCCGGTCGTGGGGGTGCCGACCACGCCCGAGACCGAGCCCCGCCCGAGTTCCGATCCCGTGTCGGTCAAGGGGGTGCCGTGTCGCCTACGAAGCGCCTGTTACTCATCCTGAGCGTGATCGCCGTCGGGGTGATAGTCCTCTCCCTCGCGCTCTTCTACGGTACCCGCGAGGGCGGGCCGCTCCCGCTCAAGGACACCCTCTACGGCATGGTGGACCTCGCCGCCGAGCGGGGCTTCCTGGACGAGGACCAGATAGAGGAGTACCTCGAGACCGTGGGCTGGACCTCCGAGCGCCTGGAGGCGACCATGGACAACATCGCCCAGGACGACCCGGAGCTCTTCTGGGAGCTCCTCGGCGACCTGGAGAGCTACGCCCGGGAGCACCACGGCGTGGAGCTCCGGGAGCTGGGGCTCGGTTAAACGGGACCGCTCCATCCGAGAGGTTCCGAGTGAGGTGGTCTACCTTTTGCCGCCGGAGCGATGGTCAAGTGCTTGGTCACCCCCGCCAAGGGGTTTTGAGCCCCTCGACTTGACCGCGGCGGTGTAACGTACCGGTAGATGGAGCAACGTGAAGGCGGAGAATTACGAATTTTTTACGGTGGTGGCGCCGCGGGTCCCGGCCACGGCAAGGGGAGCGTCGTGAAGGCGGAGGATTTCGAGACCCAGGCCCGGGCGCTGGCCCACGAGCTGCGCAACCCCCTGAACGCCATGCGTCTCAACCTGGAGATGCTGCGCGAGGACCTGCGCGCGCTGGGCGCCGACGCCGAGACCCTGGAGATAGCCGACGCCATCGGGCGGGAGATTGACCAACTCGCCGCCATCGCCACCGCCTTCCGCGACTTCGCCAGCTCCCCGGCGCTCCGGGTGGAGGAGGTGGAGCTGGCCGAGCTGTGCCTGGACCTGGCCGCCTTCCTGAAGCCGCAGCTCCGCGAGTCCGGCGTGCGGCTGGAATGCGACTGCCGGCCCTCGCCGGTGGAGGGCGACCGGACGCTTCTGCGCCAGGCCGTGCTCAACCTCCTCTTGAACGCCCTGGCGGCCTGCGGTAAAGGCGGGCTCATCCGCTGCCGCTGCCGGCCCGAGGGTGGAGCCCGGGTGACCATCTCCGACGACGGCCCCGGTCCCGGTCCGGACCCCGAGGCGCATTTCAAGCTCTTCAGCTCGACCCGGCCCGACGGGACGGGGGTCGGGCTGCCGCTGGCACGCAAGGTGGCCCGGCTCCACGGGGGGGACGTGACGCTGGAGGCAGGCCCCGGGGGCGGCGCCATCGCCGAGCTGACCCTGGGGTCGCGCCCCCCCGCGCGGACCGCCGATTGACAAAAACCCCTGCCGGGGGATGACCCATGTCCAAGCCGCTCGTACTCATCGTTGATGACGACCCGGAGGTGAGCCGGGCGCTGGAGCGCACCCTGGGGCGCGCCGGATACCGCACCCTCACCGCCGCCGACGTGGAGGAGGCCCGCGAGGCCCTGGCCGTCAACGAGGTGGACCTCCTCCTGGTGGACCTCGTCCTCCCCTCGGGCTCGGGTATGGATCTCATCACCCGGGCCCGGATGCGCGACGCCGACCTGGCGGTCATCGTCCTCACCGGCCACGGCTCCGTCCAGAGCGCCGTGGAGGCCATGCGGGTCGGGGCCTACGACTACCTCACCAAGCCGGTCAACCCCGACGAGCTGCTGCTGCAGATAGAGCGCGCCCTGGAGACCCGGCGGATGCGCCGGGACCTGGAGTCCCTGCGCGGTCGGCTGGACGAGCGGCTGGGCGACGAGGGCATCATCGCCGCCAGCGCGCCCATGAAGCGCATCCTGGAGATGGTGGACCAGCTCGCCCGCACCGACATCACCGTCCTGGTGACCGGCCCCTCGGGCTCGGGGAAGGAACTGGTGGCCGACGCCATCCAGCACCGGGGCAACCGCCGCGACGGGCCCTACATCAAGCTGCACTGCGCCGCCCTCTCCGAGGGGCTTCTGGAAAGCGAGCTTTTCGGCCACGAGCGCGGGTCGTTCACCGGGGCGGTGAAAAGGCACTCCGGCGCCTTCGAGCGCGCCAACGGCGGCACCCTCTTCCTGGACGAGATAAGCGAAATCCCCCACGCCACACAGGTCAAGCTCCTGCGCGTGCTGCAGGACCAGCGGTTCGAGCGCGTGGGGGGCGAGGAGACGCTTCAGGTGGACGTGCGCCTGATAGCCGCCACCAACAAGGACCCCGCCGAGGAGATGCGCGCCGGGCGCTTCCGCGAGGACCTCTACTACCGCCTGAAAAAGGTCCAGCTATACGTCCCGCCGCTCACCGAGCGGCCCGAGGACCTCATGCCCATGATCTCCCGCTTCATCGCCCAGGCCGCCCGTCGGCACGACCGGCCCGTCACCGGCGTCGAGCCCGCCGCCCTGGACCTCCTGCTCACCTACGACTGGCCCGGCAACGTCCGCGAGCTCTCCAACACGGTGGAGGGGATGGTGGCGCTGGCCCGGGGGACCGAGCTGACGGTGGAGGACCTGCCGCCGGAGATAAAGGACCGCGTCGCCGCCATCCGGCCCTCCTCCATGATCCGCGTCCCCGTGGGCTGGACCATGAGCCAGGTCGAGCGCGAGGTCATCCGCATGACGCTGGCCAAGAACGAGGGCAACCGGACGCTGACCGCGAAGGTGCTCGGCATCGGCCTGCGGACACTGCACCGCAAGCTGAACGAGTACGGCCTGAAGTAGCCCCCCTCCCCCCTCTGGGGGGAGGGCAGGGGTGAGGGGCAGCCCTCCCGTATGTGTGAAAAACACCGTGATAGGCAAAGAAGAACCGCCTCGGAGGGCGGTTTTTCCATATCTGGAAATTCTTTTAAAATATTCAACATTTTTCCCTTGACCCCCCCCCCCCCCCCCCCGTGCTATATAAGATTTGATGAGCTTATAAGAAACATCCCGGCGCATCGGATAAACGGTTACCAACACCCGCCATAAGGAGTCATCATGAAGAAGCTTTTCATTATGCTCATCGCCATACTTGCCTTTCAGGCTTCTTACGCCAGCGAAGGTTGGTCAATTTCCACAATTGATACAAACGGCGATGAAGTTGGTAGATGGGTCTCTCTGGCTATTGATAATAATGGTGACTATCATATCGCATACACAAAGAGGGATACAGATACATGGTATGGTGAGCTTCGTTACGCATATTACGATGGAAATGAATGGGATTTAATTACGGTTGACGATTCGGCAAATGTCGGGAGGTTACCATCAATTGATATTAATCCGACAAATGGGAGACCAAGCATAGCATATTGGGACAATACTAACTGGGCTTTAAAATATGCAACTTGGTCAGGAAGTCAATGGAATATAGAAACTATTGACGCAGATAGCGAGTTCTACCAAGACTTAGCATTTAACTCAACTGGAATGCCGAATGTGGTTTATTATGTGGGCGGTACTGATTACGATCCAAATTACGCATATTTTAGTGGAGGAAGCTGGCAATTCGAAACTATCGAGCCCTCTTACATAAAGGGTGAATATTGCTCAATTGCTATTGATAGCGAAGACGATGCTTGGGTGTCCTATTTTGATTATGATTGGGGTAGGCCACGTGCAGCTAAAAGGAATGGTACAGATTCCTGGGCTGTTTATCAGGTAGGCGAAGCAGGTGATACATCATTCCTTACATATACTTCTATTGCGATAAATCCTTTAACAAATTATCCATCAGTTATCTGGAATAGCGAAACACAGGGAGGTAGTATAGCAGAAATAAGACTAGCAACTTTCGACGGTGATGATTTTACTACTGAGGTAGTAGATACGGACGGCGAATTTAACTCAAATGGTTCGAGGACAATTGTTTTCAACAGTTCAGGTTACCCTAGAGTAACCTACTATGATGTTGAGAACGGTGACCTAATATGCGCTTTTTATAACGGAGCATCATGGGATAAATCAACTGTTTATAGTACAGGTAACGTGGGTCGAGGTGCTTCTATTGCTTTAGATCCAAACACCGAATATGCTAGGATTGCCTTTTTCAACGAATCTGATGGCAACCTTATGTTCGCAGAATGGAGAGACGATATCGGTGTTGATTTAGCTCATTTATCAGCATCTTTGAGTAGTGGAAGCGTCCTTCTGACGTGGTCGTTCGATGGCGAGGAACCGGCCGGAGTGCGCGTCCTGCGGGGCGCTGTAGAGCCGGTGGCAATCTCCGGGTTGATGCCCGGCGATTCATCCAAGTACCTCGACCGCGGCGTGGAGCCCGGTGGGAGTTATATCTACTGGCTGGAAGTCGTTGACGCGGAGGGGACGGTCAGCCGCTTCGGCCCCACGGAGGCGGTGACGATTCCCGAAGAGGCGTTTACGTTCCTCCTCGACGCGGCCTACCCCAGCCCGGCGCGGGGTGCCGTGAATTTCGCCTACTCGCTTCCCGCCGACGGCCGGGTCGTGCTGGCGATTTACGACCTGTCGGGGAGGCGGATTGCGACGCCGGTGGATTCGGTGCAGACCGCGGGGCGGCACGAGGTTTCCTGGAACTGCGAAGAAATCCCCTCCGGCGTGTACCTCTACCGCCTGGAAACCGGCGCGGGGACATTGACAAAACGGTTGGTAGTGAGCCGGTAATACGTGCAATCCTGGTTTCGATGACGTAGGGGCCGACCTTCAGGTCGGCCCGTGTTTTTTTAAAGGAAGCCCTCACCCTTAATCCCTCTCCCACAGGGAGAGGGAGATCGCGGCAGCCCGTGGAAAGGCCGCCCTACTGCAATTCGTGGAGCATTTCCGCGAATTCGCGGTCGTTCTTCAATCGCGGGACCTTGTTCTGCCCTCCCAGCTTCCCCCGCGCCTTCATGAACGCGTAAAAACTCCCCGGTCGCAGGACCGTCACCCGCGGCGGCAGGAGGCTGGCGTCGTCGCGCCGGTGGACGGCGTAGTCCGCGTTGAGCTCCCCGAGGCGCTCATCTAAAATCCGCTCGAAGGCCGTCAAGTCCTCGGGCGGCGTCTCGAACTCGACCAGCCACTCGTGACGCGGCAGCTCCCCGCTTTTTTCCGGAAAGACCGGGGCGGCGGTGAAGTCCAGGACCCGCGCGCCGGTCCGCTCGCACGCCGTCCGAACCGCCTCCTCTGCCTCCTCCACGATCAGGTGCTCCCCGAAGGCCGACAGGAAGTGCTTGGTCCGCCCGGTGACGACGAGCCGTGGCGGGTCGGTGCTCACGAAGCGCACCGTGTCGCCCAGGATGTAGCCGTACAGGCCGCCGGGGGTGGTCAACACAATCGCGTAGTTCTCACCCGTTTTGACCTCGGGGAGGGCCAGGCGCGGGGGGTCGTCCTCCTCGATGCGCCCGGCGGGGACGAACTCGTAAAAAATCCCCCCGTCCACCTCCAGCAGCATCCCGTTCCCCATCGCGCCGTCCTGCACGGCGATGAACGCCTCCGAGGCGGGGTAGGTCTCCGCGAAGTCCACCTCCGGGCCGACCGTCCGGCGGAAGAGGTCCAGGTAGGGGTGGACGTTCACCCCGCCGCTGATTAAGAGACGGAAATTGGGAAAAATCTCCCTGAGTGTGGCCTCGGGTTTTCCGTGGTCCGCGCGGATTTTATCCAGGAGCACCAGGACCCAGGAGGGGATGCCGGAAATGAAGGTGAGGTTCACGCCCCGGACCATCCGGGCGATGCGGTCAATCTTTTCCTCCCAGTCGGGGATGGCGCCGACGCGGTAGCCGGGGAGGTAGTAGCGGCGGTAGAGGAGCGGCAGGCGGCGGATGGTGAGGGCGGAGAGGTCGCCGGAATAAACGCCGTGGCCTTCCCTGTTCAGGGTCGTGGTCCCGCCGAGGAAGAGCATCTTCCCCGTGAAGATGCCGAAGTCGCCGCCGCGCCGCCGGACGTGGAAGAAGAGGCTGTCCCGGGCCGCCTTGGAGTTCGACAGCCACACCCCCCGGGTGAAGGGGATGTACTTGTTGCCGCGCGCCGCGGTGGTGCCGCTGGTCAGGGAGAATTCGCGCACCAGCCCCGGCCAGAGCACCGACCGCTCCCCGGCCAGCATCCGGCCGATGTAGGGATCGAAGGCCTCGTAGGGCGCGCACGGGACGCGCCGGCGGAACTCGGCCAGGGTCATCCCCGCCGTCAGGCCCCGGTCGCGGCCGAAGGCGGTGCTCGACGCGGCCGTTAAAATGACCCGGAACGCCTCCTCCTGGCAGCGCCAGGGGTTTTTCAACACCTCCCCGAGCTCGCGCATGCGCCGGTCGTAAACCCGGCGCAGGATGGAGCCCTTGACCTTGTCAACTATGGACATGCCCGGGGGCTCTCTTAAAAAAATCCCGCCCGTTTGGCCACGGCGGGGGATACGCGTGCTTCAGGCCAGGCGGTCGAGGAATTTTCCCAGTATCTCCGAGAACTCCGCGGCTTTTTCCATCATCGCGGCGTGGCCGCACTCGTCGAAGAGGACCAGCTCGGCTCCGTTGATGCCCTCTTTGAACTCCCGGGCCACCTCGAGGGGGGTAACCTCGTCCTGGCGGCCCCAGATTAAAAGCGTCGGGGCGGTGATGAGGTGGAGGTCGGCGCCCATGTGCGTCCGCTTGGCGGCTTTGGCCACCTTCACCAGGCGGAACTTGTTCTTCCGGGAGTCGAGGAAATTCACCACCTCGTCCACCATGCCGGGCCGGATGGTCTTCTCGTCGTAGAAGACCTGGGCGACGCGGCCGTAAATCCATTCGCGGCCGGGGCTGGTGGGCAGGCCCTGCTCGTAGCCCCGCTCCAGGAGCCCCGAGGAGCCGGAGAGGACCAGCGCCCGCACCCGGTCCGGGTGGTGGCAGGCCAGGTACAGCGCGATGTGCCCGCCCAGGGAGTTCCCGACGAACACAGCCCTCTCGTGGCCGGCCCAGTCCAGGTACTCCAGCGCGTAGCGGGAGAGCCCCTTGACGGACGGGTCGTCCCACTTCTCGTCGAAGATGGGGAGCTCCAGGACAACCATGTGGCGGGAGCGGGAGAGGTTTTCTACCTGGTGGAGCCAGTTGTCCGGGGAGCCGAACATGCCGTGGAGCATGACTACCGGCGGACCCTCGCCCCTCTCGACGCGGGGGTAGGCGCCTTCGGAAAGCTTGAGGATCATACGTTACCTTCGGTTTGCCGTCGTTCGGGGACCGGCGGGCTTGTCCGGCGGGGGAGTAGGTTTCTCCGGCCGGTTCAGCGGCCCGTCAAGGCGCCGGGTAACTCGGGCGCCGTCCCCGTTCCTTTCACAAAGGGGGGTTCGACGGCGGGGTGCGTGGTTGCGGCGGGAAAAGTATAGACCGCGCCGGCGGGGCGGTCAAGTCGGGCGGCCGCGTTTAACTCACACCCTCACTGCGATGACGTAGGGGCCGACCTTTAGGTCGGCCCGTTTTACCCCTCTCCCCAACCCTCCCCCCAGAGGGGGGAGGGAGAAGAAGGCAGCCCTCACCCCCATCCCCTCTCCCACGGGGAGAGGGGGGCCGTTTTGCCCCTCACCCCCGTCTGCGATGACGTAGGGGCGGGTGTCCACACCCGCTCGCTACACCCCTCTCCCTAGCCCTCCCCCCAGAGGGGGGAGGGGACATGCCCCCTCACCCCGGCGCCGCTGCAAATGAAAAGGCCCCGGTCGGGACTTTTATTTTCATCAGAGGTTCAGTACTCTTCTTTGGGCGGCCGCCCGTCCGGAGGGCCGCAGCGCTTGGCCATTCAGGTGTGAATCCCCAGCCGCGGCAGCACCCACCGCGCGAGGACGAACCACCCGGCGACGAACCCCAGGACGATGAGCGCATCCACCACGGCCTAGAGCACCTCGTCCACGGTCTTGACCAGCCGCTTCTTGGGCTGGGCCCCGACCACCTGGCGGACCACCTCGCCCTTCTTGAAGAAGAGGAGGGTCGGGATGGCGCGGATACCGAACTTGGCGGCCACGTTGGGATTCTCGTCCACGTTGAGCCTGACGACCTTGAGCCTGCCCTGGTACTCCTCGGCGATTTCATCAACGGCCTGGGAGATGGCCAGGCAAGGCCCGCACCAGGGGGCCCAGAAATCCACCAGAGCTGCGCCGTCTTGGGCCTCCACCTCGGCGGTGAAATTGTCGTCGGTGCCGGTCACGACTAACTCGGAAGCCATTCGTCCTCCTCGCGGTCGAAAATTTATCTGCATCCGGCGGTGAGCCTAGCACAGCGGTGACGGGCGGTCAAGGGCGGCGTCCCCCGGTTTATTGTTGTATGCTGATTCGATGATTCAGCCCGGCTCAGCCCGTGCTTTCGACGAAGCGCTCGCGGACACTTCCGGCGGCGATCACCTCGCAGACGGCAACGAGCTCGCGGTACTCGGCGTCGGTCATGCCGAGGCGGCGGGCCTTGGCCTCGTGGGCGCGGACGCAGGGGACGCAGCCGTCGCCGTAGGCGAAGGCCACGGCGAGCATCTCTTTGGTCTTCTTGTCCAGGGCGCCGTCGGTGAACACCCGTTTGTAGAACCCGACGAAGCCGTCGTTGAGCTCGGGGGAGTCGGAGAGTCGCACCGTTGCTCCTTAAAGTTGGGTCACAGTATCCGTGTTTGCCAACCGTTGGCAGGGGTAAGTGGCCGGTCGTCGGTCCGACCGATCCTTCGCATTACGGCGCGGGGACGGGGCCCGCCGGGCCGGGGTAGGCCGCCGCCACCGCCCGGTTCACCAGCTCCCGGGCCAGCCCCACCGCCGCCGGCAGCTCCTCACCCAGGGCCAGGTACGCCGCCACCGCCGTGGAGAGCGTGCAGCCGGTCCCCCGGGGCGGGACCTTCGCCCGCCGCCCGGAGAACTCGTACAGGCGGCCGCCTGCGGCCAGTACGTCAATGGGCGCGCCCCCCAGGTGGCCGCCCTTCAACAGCACCGCGGTGCCGAGCCTTTCCGCCAGGCGGGGCGCCAGCCCCCGCGCCGCGGCGAGGTCGGAGAAATCCTCCTCCGTGAGCCTCGCGCACTCGTCGGTGTTGAGCGTCACCAGCGTCGCCCGGGGGAAGGCCCTGGCCACCAGGGCTTCTTCCAACCCCGGCACGGCCAGCGACCCCCCCGCCGTGGCCCCGAGCACCGGGTCCACCACCAGGGGAATCCCCGCCGGCAGCGCGTCGAGGAGGAGGTCCAGCAGTTCGGGGAGATAGATCATCCCCAGCTTGCAGGCGCCGGTTTTTTTCCAGGGCACGGACCGGAGCTGGGCGGCGAAGGCCCCCTCCGGCGTCGGGAACACGGCGTGGACGCCCTCGGCGTTCTGGACGGCCACGGCGGCGAGGACCGCGGCGCATGGTACGCGGAGCGCGGCGGCGGTGCGCAGGTCGGCGGCCAGCCCCGCCCCGCCCGAGGTGTCCAGACCCGCGACGACGGCGACGGCTCGGTTCATTTTTTCTCCTAAAAGATGGACAGCCGGGCCCGGCGCTCCACCCCCGCCGCCAGGCCCACCGCCAGCCACGAGACCAGGGCGAAGCTGCCCCCGTAGCTCACGAACGGCAACGGCAGCCCGGCCACCGGGAAGAGGCCCAGGCACATTCCGATATTGAAGGCGGCGTGGAAGGCGAGCATCAACGCCGCCCCGTAAACCACCAGGGAGCCGAAGCGGTCGGCGGCCCGCCCCGCCGCCCGGAGCATCCGCCCCAGGAGGAGCGCGAACAGGAGAATCACCACCAGGCTTCCGATCAGCCCCCACTCCTCGGCCCAGACGCTGAAGGCGAAGTCGGTGTGGCGTTCGGGCAGGAAGGCGAGCTGCCCCTGGGTCCCCTGGCTGAAGCCCTTGCCCCAGACGCCGCCGGAGCCCACGGCGATCCGGCTCTGGATGAGGTTGTAGCCCGCCCCCTTGGGGTCGGCGGTGGGGTCGAGGAACATCAGCACCCGCCGCTGCTGGTAGGCCTTCAGGAGGTTCCAGCCCAGGGGGAGGACGACGCTCGCCGCCCCGGCCGCCAGGAGCAGGAAGCCGAAGAAGGGCTCCTTCCTGCGCCGGCCGATGAGCCAGCCCGCGACCAGCGCCCCCATCCCCAGCCACCACCACGGCCGGAAGACCGCCCCCAGGGGCGAGTTCAGGAGGCTCGAGTCCACCGCGCGGGCGATCCAGTCCGGCGTGTCGGTGAAGGCCGCCAGGGCCGCCGCCAGGGGCGCCAGGAGGAGCAGCAGCTTCCAGCACGGCACCCCGCCCCAGTAGAGGAGCGCCAGGGTCAGCGGAACGAAGACGAAGGCCGTGCCGAGGTCGGGCTGGACTGCGACGAGCGCCGTGGGCACGAGCGCCAGAAAAGTCAACGCGAGCACCCGCCCGGCCCCCGGCCTCTCATCCCGCCGGGCCAGGTAGGCCGCCCCGGCGAGGACGAAGGCCAGCTTGGCCGGCTCCGCGGGCTGGAGGTTCACCGGTCCCAGGGTGAGCCAGCGCCTCGCCTCCCCCCCGGCGCCGGGGAGGACCAGCACGACCGTCAGAAGGACGAGGACTGCGGCGTAGAGGAATGGCGCGGCCCCGGCCAGCTTGCGGTGGTCGAAGAACACGGCCGCCGCCGCTACACCGGCCCCCAGCACGGTCCACACGAGCTGCAACGCCCAGCGGGGTATCCCGAGGGCCGCCTCGCCCCCCGCCGAGGCGTTGACCAGCACCCCGGCCGCCGACAGGGCCAGCGCCGCCCCCAGCATCAACCAGTCCGGCTGGACCCTTCTGGTGGGCGGGCCCCTCAACTTCCGCCCCCGTTCAGGCGGCGGGCCAGCTTGAGCGCCTCGAAGTCCAGGCAGGAGACCGCGCCGCGCTCGTCCAGGTCCTCGTCGAGCACGTAGCCCACCAGCTCCTTCGCGTACCGGATGTAGCTCTCGCCGAAGCCGCCGTTCTCTATCATTATTATCACGGCCACCCGGGGGTCGTCGGAGGGCGCGAAACCGCAGAACCAGGCGTGGGGCTCGCCGTGAGGGTTCTCCGAGGTGCCGGTCTTCCCGCACAGGTCACGGGGGTTGGCGCCGAAGCGCTTCAGGACGTTGCGGAAGCCCTGGATGAGCGTTTCCCGGACCCACTCCGGCAGCTCCAGGTCGCGGTGGACGCGGGGCGGCACGTCCCGCAGGCGGGTGCCGTCGGGGGAGACGATGCGCCGGACGATGCGCGGCTCCAGGAGCCGGCCGCCGTTGGCGACGGCGGCGTACGCCGTCAACAGCTCCAGCGGGCTCACCAGCACGTCGCCCTGGCCGATGGCGTTGTTGCAAATCTGGCCCCGGGGCCAGTTCTTCCCCCAGCGCTCCTCGAGCCGCTCGATGGAGGGGAGCTGCCCGGCGCGCTCGTGGGGCAGGTCCACCCCGGTGGGTTCGTCCAGGCCGTAGAGGTGCCCGTACTCGGCTATTCCCTCGATCCCGATGCGCAGGCCGAGCTGGTAGAAGTAGACGTTGCAGCTCCAGCCGATGGCCTCGGAGAGCGCCAGGCGGCCGTGGCCGATGTGGCCCCAGCAGTGGAAAAGGGTGTCGCCCAGGCGGAATACGCCGCCGCAGGGCTGGTCCATGTAGCTCGAGGGCCGCTCCTCCTTCTTCCGCGTGTCGGCGGGGTTCTCCGCCACGTCGGAGGAGACCTTCCCCATCAGCAGGCCCGCCGTGGCGTCCACCAGCTTGAAGGTGGAGCCGGGGGGGTAGGTGGACTGGTAGGCCCGGGCCAGGAGGGGCTTCTCGGGGTCAACCAGGAGTTTTCCCCAGTAGTCGGGATCGGCCCGGACGCCCACCCGGTTCGGGTCGTAGCCCGGCCGCGCGGCCAGGGCGTAAACCTCGCCCGTGTTCACGTCCATCAGGATTATCGAGCCGCGCAGCCCCGGCTCCGGCTCGACCCACGGCCGGTCGCCCGACCAGTCGTACGGTCGCCGGTAGGTGAGGGTGTCGAGGAGCTCCTCGGCCCGGCGCTGGAGCCCCAGGTCTATGGACAGCACGAGGCTGTTCCCCGGCTCGGGGGAGGTGGTGTGCGAGGAGGCACCGATGCGGCGCTCAAGGGCGTTGACCTCGATGTAGCGGACTCCGGGCCGCCCGGCAAGCTCCGGCTCGTAGGAGGCCTCCAGACCCTTGCGCCCGATGAGGTCCCCCATGCGGTAGCGGGTCGAGAGCTCCTCGGGCCGGACCTCGTCGGTGTAGCCCAGGACGTGGCAGAGCGTCTCGCCCTGGGGATACACCCGCCGGGGTCGGTCCACGATGACCAGCTCGTCCAGGTCGGCCTCGGCCACCCGGGTGATCAGGGCGTCGTCGGCGTCGGGGACGAGGACCGCCGGCTCGTAGGGGTAGCTCCGCCCGTTCTCGAAGCGGTCCAGGAGCGTCGCTGAATCCAGGCCCAGCAACTCGCACAGCCGCCGGAGCCCGGCCCCCTCGGGCGGACGGTCGGGCGGTGAGAGTATCCCCACGGCGTAGGCCGCCTCGTTGGTCGCCAGGACCTCCCCGCGGCGGTCGTAGATTTCCCCCCGCGGCGGCGGGATGCGCACCCGTCGCAGGCGGTTCTCCTCGCTGGCCGCGACCAGTTCGTGGGCCTGCGTCACCTGGAGGTCCACCACCTTGACCGCCAGGAGCGCCAGCATCAGCCCGACGACTATCTGGCTGCCGATGGGGTTCCGGGGCGGGGCTGGGTGGGTGTCGTTCATGGCAAGGCGGGGTGTTTAAGGCTGACCCATTGTATCATCAACGCGGCGAAAAAAAAGGCGTCGCGGCGGCGGGGCGCGGGCCGGGAGACCAGCCCCTACGTCAATATCCAGCAAACCCGACCCGTAGGGGCGACCGGTAGGACGAGTCCTCCACGGTCGCCCGCGGGCGGACCTGAAGGTCCGCCCCTACGTCGTCGCGGAGATATGCGGACTCCCAAGCCCCTAAAGCTCCAGCTCGAACTCCGAGAACGGGCCCAGGCCGAAAAGATCGCTCAGATACCCCCCGATGCGCTTGAAAATCACCGAGCCGAAGGAGTAGTAGGTGGCCAGGTCCGGGTCGGGGTGCTCGATGCCCCCTTCGCGCCTCGCCAGCTCCACCGCCTCGCGCAGACCGCCCAGCCCGTCCACCAGGCCGTTTTCCAGGGCCTCGGAGCCGGTCCACACCCGCCCGCCGGCCACGGCCCGCACCGCCTCCGGGTCCATCCCGCGGCTCTCGGCGACCAGGTTGATGAAAATGTCGTAGAAGTAGGCCAGTTCTGATTCGTAGGCCGCCCGCTCCTCGTCCGTCAGCCGGTGGCCGATGTCGCCCAGGTTCGCCGACTTCCCCTTCTGGTACACCTCGCGCACCACGCCCTTCTCCTCGAAAAGCCGCTCCAGGGACGGCAGCACACCGACCACGCCGATGGAGCCGGTGTAGGTGGAGCCCGAGGCGTAGATGAAGTCGGCGGGGCAGGCGATCCAGTAGCCCCCCGAGGCGGCGACGTCGCCCATGGAGGCGATGACCGGCTTGCCGTTGGCGGTGCAGCGCTCCACGGCGCGGGCTATCTCGTCGGAGGCTATCCCCGACCCGCCGCCCGAATCTATCCGCAGCACGACCGCCCTGACCAGCGGGTCCCTCCGGGCGTCGTCGAGCTCGGCCGCTATAGTCTGCGAGCCCATCACCTTCGAGCCGTCCACGATGCTGTAGGAGCTCCGCCCCACCGCGATGGAGCCGTAGGCCCCGATGACGGCGATGCGGGGCCGGTTGCCCCACTCGTTCTCCCAGTACTGCCGGGAGGCCACTTCGATCAGGGGGACGTCGTCCGCGTTTTCGGGATTTGCTCCGGCCGCGCGCGCAAGGGCCACCAGCGCCTCTTCCGCCCCCCCGATGCCGTCCACCAGCCCCAGCTCGAGCGCGTCGGCGGGGTGGATGACGAAGGCGTCGGTGAGCTCGTCGAGCCGCGTCGGGCTCAGGCCCCGCCGTTCAGCGATGAGCGCCAGGAGCTGTCCGTGGACCCCCTCCAGCATATCCTGGAGCGCCTCGGCCTGGACCTCGGACGCCCCCTTGGTGGTGGGGAAGAAGCTGGACTTGTAATCGCCGGCGGTGAGCGTCTCCAGGTCTATCCCGTACCCCTCGGCGAGCCCGCCGAAGCGCATCACGTGCATGGCGAGGCCGAGGCCCTCCAGCTCGCTCACCCGGGGGATGAAAATCTTGTCCGCGTGGCAGGCCAGGTAGTAGGCGGCCGGGTTCGCCCCCTCGCCGGTGAACACGGCGTAAACCGGGACCCCCGCGGCCCGGGTGCGGTCAATCTCCGCCCCGAGCTCCTGCACCGCCGCCGACAATCCGGCGAACGAGCCGCTGACGGGCTGTATCTCCAGGAGCACGGCGTCCACGTCGGAGTCGTCCCGGGCCCGCTTCAGGTCGCGCAGGAGGTCGGTGAGGTCGCTCCCGCCCCCCGAGCCCAGGAGGGAGAAGAAGGGCGGCTCGTCGTCAATCGCCCCGGTGACCTCCAGCACCAGCACCTGCACCGGCGCCAGGTTCAAGAGCGGTTCCCTTCGCTCCAGGCTGAAGGCGATGGAGGCGCCCTGGTTCGAGAGGTCCCCGTCGGCGAGCGCCCCGCCCCAGCCCAGGGTCAAATAATCGAAGTCCAGACTCGCCCCGACGCTCATCTCCCCGTCGTCGGAGTAGGAGAAATTGAGCGCCAGGCCGTCCAGCGGGCGGGCCTCGGCCCCCAGCCTCCAGAAGAGCCCCTCCTGTTCGCCGGGTCCGACGGCGCCCGTGCTCTCATCTTCCCGCCAGCCGACGTCGAAGCTCACGGTAAGAAGGTCCTGATTTCCGGGGAGGAAAACCGCCAGTGGCCGCAGTCCGACGCCCCCGGTCCAGGTGCGGGTGAGGGGGACGCCGGCCAGCGAGTCGCCCAGGGCGTTGTCCACCGTGGCCCCGATGGATAGGAACTGGGCGGGTCGGCTCAGGACGCCGAAGCGCATGTCGAAGGCCCGCGGGTCCTCGGGAGTGTTCGTGCGGTTGTACCAATCCAACGAAAGGCCGAGACTAAAGGCCTCGGCGCCGAACCCCAGCGCCAGGCTGTAGCCGTTTTCGCGGGATTCGGGGTCCGCGGCCGCCGGCGCGCCCCGGTAGCCGAACCCCAGGCTCCCCAGTTGGAGCCCCGTGGACCACTCCTCCCACACCTCCCCGCTCGAGCCCCAGGAGAGGTAGGCGTTGGCGGATAATCTGTGGGCCAGACCGGCGGGGTTGATCCACAGCGCCCGGGCGTCGTCGGTCACGGCCACCGAGCCCTGCGCCCCCGTCGCGTACGCGTCGAAGGCGGCCGGAGCGGTCGTCGTGACGATCAAGAGGGCCATGATGAATCGTTTCACGGCGTTTCCTCCCTGGGGAACGGATTGGGTAATCGTACCACCCCGCGGGCGGGGGCGAAAGGGGGAGCGGCAGGTGCCGTATCCGCCCTTTCATAAAGAAACGGCGGGGCGCGACCGGCGGTTCCCGCGTTGACAGCCGCGGCCTTATGTGCTAATTTACCGGGTCCGTTACCCGTTCACGAAAGGTTTCAGCCTTGATTCGGATCGGCATCCTCGGCGGAGGTCCCGCCGGATACGTGGGCGCCCTGCGCGCCGCCCAGCTCGGCGCGAGCGTGACCCTCCTCGAGCGGCGCTGGCTCGGCGGCACCTGCCTCAACGTCGGCTGCATCCCGACGAAAACCCTGGTCCACGCCGCCGGGCTGTACGCCGAGCTCTCCGGCAAGGGCTTCCGGCGCTCGGGCCTTTTGCTGGACAACCTCCGCTACGACCTCGACGCGCTGCGCAAGCGGAAGGACGACACGGTCCACCGGCTGGTGACCGGCGTCCGCGGCCTGTTGAAGGAAGCGGGGGTGGAGCTGGTGGAGGCCGAGGGACGCCTGGAGGCGCCCGGCGTGATGTCCTACCAGGGTCCCGACGGTGAGGTCGTCGTCAAAAGCGATTACACCCTCATCGCCACCGGCTCCGAGCCCGCCCTGCCGCCGGTCCCGGGCGTCGAGCTGGCCTGGACCTCCGAGGACGCCCTGCGCTTCGAGGAGATACCCGCCAGACTCCTGGTCATCGGGGCCGGGGTCGTCGGCCTCGAGTTTGCCTCCATCTACGCCGCTTTCGGCAGCCGGGTGACGGTGGTGGAGATGCTGGAGCGGGCTCTGCCCATGGAGGACGCGGAGCTGGGCGCCGAGCTCGAACGCCAGCTCAAGCGCGCCGGCATCACCGTCCACACGGGCACCCGCGTCCTGGGCCTCGACGAGTGCGACGGTGGTTTCGAGGCCGTCTTCCACAAAGAGGGGAACGGCAAGGACCTCCACCTGGCGTGCGACCGGGTGCTGGTGGCCACGGGCCGCCGGCCCATTTTCCCCGGCGTGGACGTCGAGGGGCTCGGCTTGAGCGTGCGGCAGGGGGCCGTCGTGGTGGACAGCCGCCTGCGCACCACCCTCCCCCGGACCTACGCCGCCGGGGACTGCATCGGCGGGCACATGCTGGCCCACGTGGCGAGCTACGAGGCCGAGACGGCGGTGGAGCACATGGTCACCGAGCGGGGCGAGGTGGAGTACGCCGCCGTGCCGCGCTGCGTCTTCACCATCCCCGAGGTCGCCGCCGTGGGCGCCACCGAGGACGACGCCCACGAGACGGGCCAGAATGTCACCGTGGGCCGTTTCCCCTACCGCGCTTCGGGCAAGGCGCTGGCCTCCATGCACTCCGAGGGCTTCGTCAAGGTCATCGCCGACGAGCGGGGCAAGATCATCGGCGGCGGGATAATCGGGCCCCACGCCAGCGATTTGATCGGCGAGCTCTGCCTGGCGGTGCACAACGGCCTGTCCCTTTCCGACGTTGCGGGCACCATCCACGCGCACCCCACGCTGCCGGAGATGGTTCGCGAGGCCTGCCTGGACGCCCTGGGCCGCCCCCTGCACATCCCGAAGGAGAGATAGGTTCGTTCAAAGCTCCCCGGAAGGCGGCCCCGTCGGGCCGTCTTCTTTTTTTTACCGGCGGATTGGAAATTTGACTCCGAAGGATATATTCTATTAGGTGAGGGAATACTTTGCCCGTTCACTTTTTTTCACAGGAAAAACCGGGACGGCCCTCGGCCCCGGAACCGAATCTGGAAAGGGAACGAGATGAGAACCGTCAGCGCAATCCTCTTGCTGGTCACGGCTCTGGGCGCGTGGGCCGTGGAACACGAGTTTTACTGGGACAACGGCGTCCCCGGCGGCTCCTACGCCTTCAACTTCGCCGCGCGGTACTACGTCGTCTTCGACGAGGAACTGACCGGCGGTCGGACCGACGGCGTCGTGACCCGTCTCGGAGTGTACACCCGCCCCAATTGGCCCGATTCCACCTATCAGGGTTGCTACCTCTTCGTTATCAACAACACCCCTGACGGCTACCCCGGCGATGAGCTCGTCGAGGTTTACGCCCCCGGCATTCCGGGCCAGTACTCATGGGTGGACGTGAACGTCCAGCTCTCCGACAGCACCTTCTGGGTGGGCTGGAAGCAGATAGGTTTGTACCCCGCCTGCGACGCCATCAGCTACGACTCCAACGGCGGCACCGGTCACAGTTGGCACCCCGGGCCGGACGGTTGGCTGCCGTACGACTTGATGCTCCGCTGCTACTGGGAAGACGGCGAGGTGACCATACGAGAGAGCACCTGGGGTCGGATTAAAAACCTGTGGTAAAAGAAGGGGAAATGTCGAGATGAGAACCGAAGTTATATTGGTTCTGACCCTGCTTGCCATCGGTGCGGGCGCCGATGTGTACGAGTTCTACTGGGACGACGGCACGTGCATTTCGTCCCAAATTCCCTGGGATGAAGATATTGAAGCGCCGTTCTGGCACGTTCAGTTCGACGAGGAGAAGACCGGTGGCGCGGTCGGCACCGTGCTGAGCGTGGGGGCGTACATCTTGCCCAACTGGCCCGACTCAACCTACCAGGGGGTCTACCTCTACGTCATGAGCGACTCGGACGGCCGGCCCGGCATGAGTTTGGAAGAGACCTGCGTCAGCGGCCCGGGCTGGCAGTGGGCCGACGTAAACGTCGAGCTGACCGACGGCGTCTTCTGGGTCGCCCTGGAGTATATCGGACACTACCCCCTGTGCGACGCGCTGGGTCTCGATGGAAACGGCACCGGCCACACTTACCATTTCGTATATGGCTGGGTGGATTGGTGCGACGCCATGCTGCGCTGCTACTGGGAGGGCGAGCCGCCCCAGGTCGTGGAGAGCACCTGGGGGCTGATCAAAACCTTGTGGTGATCCCGGTCACCCTTAAGGAGAGGAAGACGTGATGCGTACTTTCATTGCAGCCGTCCTCGGGGCGCTTGTCGCCTGCACCGCTGCGGCGGCCTTCGAGGGCATCCGGATCGAGCCCGTGCCGCCCGAGGAACAGACCTACTGCTGGCACGACGACATCGCCGTGGGCATGGTGGGCTTCTACCGGCAGGTGGAATACTTCGCCTGCGGCTTCCCCACCGACATGATGGGGGGGCCGCCGGTGCGCGTGGTGGGCATGTACGCCTGCTGCGAGCCGGTGAGCTACAGCTACGATTGCTCCTATATCCACCTCTTCTCCGGGTCCGGGGGCGACCTGCCCGGCGAGGACCTGGGCCGGTGGATGGTGGACTTCGATTGCGAGTACAGCGTGGACCTGGACGTCATCGTGGACGGGGACTGGCTCCTGGTGGCCGTGGAGCAAAACGGGCCTCAGGACAACGCCTACATCGTCGTGGACGGCCTGTACGGATTCCACAACCTGTTCTGCAGGGACGGGAGCTGGGAATCCACGAGCGACTTCGGCAACTTCTTCATCGGCGTGACCATAGAGACCGAGCTCGGCGTCCGGGAGGTCACATGGGGCGGTCTGAAGGCCCTGTGGTAGTGCCCTGATCGAGACCTCCCCCGCTGAAGGCGGCCCCCTCTCGCCGTGGGGGCGGCGCGCCGACGGGGTTAGGGGTGAGGGCTGCCTTAGAAATAAACGGGCGGGTGTGGACACCCGCCCCTACGTCATCGTAACAAGCGTGGCTCGGTCTAGGGTGAGGGTCAGGGTTGGGAATACAGAAAACGCGGCGGGGATGGGAATCCCCGCCCTACGTAACTCGCCCGCCTACCACTCCCGCGCCTTGACCTCCCCCCAGGTCGCCTCTTCCACCCCATCGGGAATATACGTATAGAAAACCCACACGAAGTCCTCTCCCATCTCGTTGCCCTGGCGGTCGGCCAACATGCGGTCCACGGTGCAGGTGATGTCATCGCCGTCACTTAGCGGGTCGTCCGGGTAGAAGGTGCAGACGACGTCCTGCGGGTCGGAGTCGTCGAGGTTCAGGTCCCCGGCGATGGTGCGGGTAGGTTCTGGCGAAACGCCCTCAACCGCCCCGGTACATTCGGTAATCGCCTTATCCAGGGTCGTATCCCTGGCGGCGAAGTCGATAGTGTCGGTGTCCACCGGCGAGAGGTCGTCCTTGCAGTGGAAGATGATGTCGGTGTCGATGGGAACCGGGTTCTCACCATCGCCGGGGTCCATCCCGTCCACGTAGGGCGGGTCGGTGTCCTGGGCGGACGCGACCGCGCAGAGGATTAAAACCGACAACCAAACCGCTTTCATTCCCCCCACCTCCTCACGTATTTCCACCTTTGCCTGAATAACGGGGGTCTACCACTCCCGCGCCTTGACCTCCCCCCAGCTCGCCTCTTTGACATCTACCCAAAACTCCCACACGAAATCATCTACCATCTCGTTCCCGTATATATCGGCCAGGCCCCCGGCCACGGTGCAGGTGATGTGATCGAATTCAGGTAAATCTCCTTCCGGTACGAAGGTGCAGACGACGTCCTGTGGGTCTGTGTCGTCTATGTCCAGGTCCCCGGGGACGGTGCTGATGACTTTCGGTGTACGCTCCAAAACCTCCACGGCATCCACGGTTATCGACCTGTCCAACCAGGGCCAGTCTTCCCAGACTGTAAAATCTATGGTGTCGAGGTCCACAGGGCTTTCAGTGTCCTTGCAGTGGAAGATGATAATCCTTTCATCCGGTGCCGGATCGCCGTCCTCGGGGTAAATCTCGTCCACGTAGGGCGGGTCGGTGTCCTGGGCGGATGCGACCGCGCATAGGACTAAAACCGACAGCCAAACCGCTTTCATTCCCCCCACCTCCTGAATACCTTTTATCTCTTGGCACAAAATAAGGATGACCGGGAGGACGAGTCCTCCACGCTCGACCGCCTACCACTCCCGTGCCTTGACCTCCCCCCAGCTCGTTTCCTCCACGCTCATGCCACCAAACCTCCACACGAAGTCCTCTCCCATCTCATTGCCCCAGATATCGGCCAGGCAGCCATCCACGGTGGCGGTGTAAGTTCTGTCAAAGGCCAACGGATATTTGGGGTCAAAGGTGCAGATGACGTCTAAGGGGTCGGTGTCGTCTATATAAAGGTCGCCGGGGAGGAGAACGGTCGGTGAAATCGGTACACCGGCGGCTTTCCTGACGGTTCGTCCCCCGCCCAGCGTGTCGTCTTCCAGGGTGAAGACGATGGTATCGCTTTCGATGGCGCTTTGCTCGTCAATGCAGTGGAATACGATATCGTCGTAACTATCGTATTCGCCGTCCCACGGGTACACCTGGTCCACGTAGGGCGGGTCGGTGTCCTGGGCCATTGCCGCCGCGCACAGGACTAAAACCGACAGCCAAACCGCTTTCATTCCCCCCACCTCCTGAAGGCCTTTTACCTCTACATAATAATAGCGCAAGTCAGGCCCTCAGGCAAGGCCAGATGACGCCGCCGGCCACCACCTCCTCCCCCAGGTAAAAAACCGCCGCCTGCCCCGGCGTGAGCGCCCTTTGCGGCGCGAGGAAGCGGACCCCCAGCGTGTCCCCCTCGCGCCACGTGACCTCCACCGGCGCGCCGGGATGGTTGCGCCGCGGCTGGCAATCGAGCCCCGTGGGGAGCGGGTCGGCGACGGGGCCCTCGAGCTCCACCGTCATCTCCCGGCTCCAGAGCTTATCTTCGGGGCCGACGAGGAGCGCCCGGTTCGCGAAATCTTTTCCGATCACGTACAGCGGTTCGCCGGTCCCCCCGCCCAGGCCGAGCCCGTGCCGTTGTCCGATGGTGTAGCGGAAGAGGCCGTCGTGCGTCCCGCGCTCGCGGCCGTGATGGTCCAGGATGGGGCCGGGCCGGGTCATCTCCGGGGCGGTCCTGCTCAGCGCCGATTCCAGCCCCCGCGCCAGCGCCGGGCACAGGTCCTGGCTGGCCGGTTTGTCGTGGACGTCCAGGCCCCGGCGGAGCGCCTCGGCGCGCACCGTAGTCTTGTCCTCCTCCCCCAGGGGCAGGATGAGAATATCGCGCAGCTCGAGGGGGACGGCATGGAGGAAATAGCTCTGGTCCTGCTCGCGGACCGCGCCGCGCAGCAACCTCGTCCGCCCGAGCCTGGGCTCCAGGCGGGCGTAGTGGCCGGTGGCGACGTGCTCGAAGCCCAGGATGAGCGCCTTCTCGGCCAGGACCCGCAGCTTGTGGCGGGCGTTGCACAGCGGGCAGACGCTGGGTGTGCCGCCCCGGGAGGCCACCCGCACCGACTCGGCGAAAATTTCCTCCCGGAAGCGGTCCCGCTCGTCGTAGCGGTAGTGGCGGATGCCCAGGCGCTCCGCGACGGCGAGGGCGGCGTCGGCCTCGGCCCGTGTGCAGCAGCCGGTCTGGCCCCCGTCCACGCAATCGGATTCGTCTGCGGTCAGGAGGGTCACGGCGGCCACGCGGGCGCCGGCCTCCACCAGGCGCGCCGCCGCCACCGCGGAGTCCACCCCGCCGGAAAGCCCCACCACCACGCCTTTCCCCCGTAAAAGCATCCCGGTATCCCGCTTGTGCTATACTTTAAAATCTGTTTCCGACCCCTAGCTTACCACGCGGCCCCCCCTCCGGCCACCCCGGACCGGGTCCCGCGTCTTGCAACCCTACGCTCATGCGAAACGTATTAATATAATTCCCCTTGCGAGGAGGACCGATGGGACGACGGTTTTTCCTGGTGGCGCTATTCATCCTGCTTTTTGCGGGCGGCGCCTGGGCCGGTGAACGCTCCATCTTCGAGGAGGCCGAGCAGCACTTTGAGGACAAGAGCTACCACCTGGCCCTGGAATCCTACGAGAAGCTCATCTCCGAGTACCCGGGGAGTGAGTACCTGCCGCTGGCGCTCTACAAGGCGGCGCTGTCGGCGGAGTACCTCTACGACTACGAGCACACCTCGGAGTACTTCCTGCGCCTGACCAAGGACTTCCCCGACACGTACTGGGGCGCCCTGGGCATGCTCAAAATCTCCGAGAACCTCTACTGGTGGGGCAACACCGAGCTGGCCTACTACCAGTCCGCCTACATGATCCAGAAGCTCAAGCTGGACGCGGCGGCGGTCATGGAAAAGGTCAAGGGTAAGCTAGACGAGCCCTACGACCAGGAGTGCGTGGACCGCCTGGCGCGGCTCTACATGGAAATAGCCACCATGTACCTCATGAATGAGGACGGCTCCTACGTGGAGGACTTCGACCCCGAGGCCTGGTGGTGGGAGAAGTACGAGCGGGTCGTGGACCTGGACTGCTCGCCGGAAATCGCCCAGGAGGCGTACTTCGCCATGGGCAACCGGGAGCTGGGGGCGGTTTACATCCTGGAGTACCCGGAGACCCCGCCGAAGCTGCCGGAGTGGCGCGAGCTGATGTCCGAGCGGCACGCCGAGAACGCCGCGATTCTGGCGAAGGCCGACCGGCGGTGGGCGCGGATGCTCGAGCGCTGGCCCGACTGCCAGTCCGCCTACAACGTCGCCATCGCCCGGGCCGGCTACTTCGAGGTCTTCATGGACTCAGCCCTCGAGGCGCTGGAGATCTACCGCGACGCGGCGGCCCGCTTCGCCGACACCTGGGACTCCTACGGCTCGGCGCGCGATAACGCCACACGACTCACCACCCCGCACCTCCAGCTCCCCCAGGTGGACGGCGTGCAGCCCACCGGCGAGGTCATCGCCCTGTCGTACACCAGCCGGCTGGCCGACTCGGCCGAGCTGCGCCTCTACCCCGTCTCCTCCGAAGAGCTCATGGCCTTCTACGACGGGTACTACGCCGAGGTGGATCCCGACGAGGACTCCCGGCCCGACCTCACCGGTTGGGAGCCGGCGGCGGTGTACCCCCAGCAGCTCCCGGGCCTCGACGACTACAACCCCTTCTACAGGGAGATAACCCTGCCGAACCCGGGGCCGGGGCTGTACCTGTTGGCCGCCTTCGTGGACGATAAAATCTCCTCGGCCGCCACCTTCAACGTCACCGACCTGGGGTGCGTCATCCTGGGCGGCGAAGGGGCGGGGTACGTCTGGAGCGCCTGGCTGGACGACGGCACGCCGGCCGCCAACGCCAAGGTCGAGCTCTGGGCCGAGGAGAACGCCTCCCCCTGGTACCAGGAGCTCGCCCGCGAGGGGACGACCGACTCCGACGGCTGGATCGAGTTCTCCACCCCGGAGGAGTACCTGGAGTACCCGATCGCCGTGACGGAGAAGGACGGGCACTACGCCGTCGCCGACATCTACGAGTTCAACGCCCTCTCCGGCCAGCAGCCGGTGGGGTATCTGTGCACCGACCGCACCCTCTACAAGCCCGGCGACACGCTCAACTGGGAGCTCATGCTGCGCCGTGAGATAGAGCCCTCGGGCAGAATCTACGGCTACGAGCAGGTGAAGAACTTCAAGCTCGAAATCCAGGTCACGGCGGGCGACACCATCTACGAGGGCGAGGTCGTCACCGACTCCCGGGGTCGGGCCGGCGGCTCCTTCGACATCCCCGAGGACGCCCAGCTCGGCTACATCTACTTCTACGCCTACTACACCGACGCCGACGATTACCAGTACTCCGTCATCTACTCCTACATCCGTCTGGAGGAGTACAAGAAGCCGGAGTTCGACGTGGCCGTCAGCCTGGAGCAGGGTCCCCTGCGCCTGGGCGGCGAGGCGCAGGCCTCGGTGGCCGCGAAGTACCTCTACGGCGAGCCGGTGGCCGCGGGCGAGGTCCGCTACACCGTCACCCGCACCCCGCGCTGGTGGATGCCGGAGATTCCCGGCGAGGACAAAGAGACGATACCGTCCTGGTTCGAGGAAGCCGGCTACGACGACTACTACTCCTGGTGGTGGTGGTACTCGCCGACCCAGGTCTACTCGGGGCGGGTGGATCTCGGCGCCGACGGCACGGCCAGCTTCCCGGTGATGCTGGTCGGGCCCGAGGGCGACGAGAACCAGCAGTTCTGGGATTACGGCTGGTACACCTACTTCTACGACTTCGATCTGTCGCTGACGGTGTCGGACTCCTCGGGCCGGGCGGTTGACGGCTCCGCGGGGACAAACGCGGCGCGCCACCTCTACATGCCCACCCTGACCCTGGACGCCGACACGGTGGAATCCGGCGACGACCTCACCGGCACCTTCAGCCTCATAGACCTCTTCCAGGAGCCCGCGGCCGGGGTTCCGGTGACCATCACCCTCAACTACGTCCCCACCAATTACTACAACTGGGACACTCAGGACCTACAGGGCTATCTGAAGATATACACCGGCGTGACCGGCGACGAGGGCGCCTTCGATTTCGCCCTGGGCACCGCGGGGCTCGAGATAGGCTCCTACATCCTGGTGGCCGACTTCGAGGACCCGTGGAGCGGCCGGCGCCAGCACTTCTCCTGGGCCTACGTCTCCGAGGAGCCGGTGGAGCCGGAGGAGATACTGCCCAGCCTGACCCTCACCGTGGAGAAGGACTTCTACGCCGTGGGCGACACCGCCCGGGCGACCATATCCTGGAACAAGTCCACCGTGCGCGGCATCCTTTTGGTCGAGAGCGGCGGACTGGTCCGCGAGACGATTCCGGTCACCATCCGCGAGGGGGAGACCTCGCAGGTGATCAAACTCGAGGGCGCCAACGCGCCCCTGACCACCCTCAGGCTTCTGTCCTTCTTCGAGCGCGACCAGTACACCGCCAGCATCGCGGTGCCCGTGGTGCCCGAGGAGAAGGTGCTCGCCGTAGGGGTGGAGCCCTCCCGTGCGAGCTACGCGCCGGGCGAGAAGGCCACGCTGAACCTCACCGTCACCGACGCCGACGGGCGGGCGGTGTCCGACGCCCGGCTCACCGTGACCGTCTTCGACACGGCCCTCTTCGTCCTGGGCGCTCCCCGGCACACCGACGTCCGCAACTTCTTCTTCAAGAACTTCAACTACGGCTACCTCTACCAGGCCAGCTCCGCGGACTACTGGACGTACTACGACTTCTACGACTACTGGGGCAGCCCGGCGGGCGCGCTGCCGCACGGCTGGATGATCTCCCAGCTCGGGCTCGCCTCCACGGAGTTGGACAGGCTCTCCGACATCACGACCGCCAGTTACGACATGATGATGGACGGCGGCGGCATGGGCGGGGCCGGCTACGCCACGGATGCGGCGGAGGCCGAGGCTACCGCCATGCCCATGTCGGCCCGGACCCTCGAGGAGGCCGCCCCCAAGTCCGGCGAGGTGAGCGGCCGCGGAGCCGCAGGGCTCATCGAGGAGCTGTCCGGCGTCATCCGCGAGGAGTTCAAGGACACCGCCTACTGGCAGACCCAGATAAAGACCGACTCCCGGGGCCGCGCCTCCGTCAGCTTCGACCTCCCCGACGACCTCACCGGCTGGCAGGTGGTGGTCTGGGCCTTCGAGAAGGACCGGGTGGGCCAGGACGAGACGGTCTTCCGCACCGTCCTGCCCGTCGTCGCGCGGCTCCAGTACCCGCGTTACCTCACCGAGCGCGACGAGACCACCCTCACCCTGAACGTGGGCAACTACACCGCCAAGGCGGCCAAGGGCCAGGCCGGGCTGGTGGCCGAGGCCGAGGGCGCCGTCGAGCTGCTCACCCCGGACCTCTACGACCTTTCCATCCCCGCGGGCGGCGAGCAGGTCTTCAATTTCCGCCTGGCGGCTAAAGAGGCCGGGCTGGTCACCCTCACCGGGGCGGCCAAGACCGACCGGGGCTCGGACGCGCTCATCCGCCGCCTGGAGGTCGTCCCCCACGGGGCGCCCGCGTACCTCTTCGAGTCCGGCCGCGCCGAGGACGACCCCTACCGCTTCACCTTCCGGCTGCCCGAGGAGATAGACCCGGCCCAGACCCACCTGCGCGTCTGGCTCCACCCGAGCCTGGCCGGAAGCCTCAAGGACGCCATCAGTTTCCTGCAGTACTACCCCTACAACTGCGTCGAGCAGACGGCGTCGCGTTTCTGGCCCGCGGCCATCTTCGCCAAGGCCATGCACGAGCTCGGGGTGCCGCCCGGAGCGGTGGAGGGCTCGGCGTCCGATTCCGTCAACCGCGGCATCACCCGCCTCTACGGCCAGCAGAACGCCGACGGCGGCTGGCCCTGGTGGGCCGGCGGGTACTCCAGCGAGCACATCACCAGCTACGTCATGGTGGCCCTGGCCGAGGTGGGCGACGTGAGCTGGGTGGACCCCGACCTGGAAAGCAAGCGTCAGGAGATGGGCGAGTCCGGCGTCCGCTACCTGGAGAGCCTCTACGGAGACCTGCCCGCAGATTCGACCCTCAACATCTACACCCTCTACGCCCTGGCGCTGTGGGATGCCGGGGTGCCGGAGAAGCAGTGGCGGCTCGTCTACGACCGCCGGGAGACGCTCGACTCTTACTCGCGGGCGCTGTTGGCCCTCTTCCTCCACGAGAACGGCGACGACCGGGAGGCCCGCCTGGTGATCGAGAACATGGGGGGCTACGCCGACGTGACCCGCGAAGACGCCTACTGGGGCCACGAATACGAGTGGTGCTGGTACTGGTGGCAGGACCACGTGGAGACCACGGCGCTATCACTGAAGGCCATGCTGGAAATCGAGCCGGACAACGCGCTGATGGAGAAGGCGGCCCACTGGCTTCTGGTCAACCGCCGCTCCAACCGCTGGAAGTCCACCATAGACACGGCGCTGTCCGTTTGGGCTCTGATTGACTACATGACCTACACCGGCGAGCTTTCGACCGACTACCTGGCCTCGGCGATGCTGGGGGACGAGGTGCTGATCCAGACCCCCTTCACGCCCCCCGACGTCTGGGGCGACGGGGTATCCACCGAGCGCGCCGGGGAGGAGGTCCAGCCGGGCACCCTGCCCTTCACCATCGAAAAGAGCGACGGTCCGGGCCGGCTCTACTTCACCGCCGCCCTGGAGTTCTACTCCAAGGAGGAGATGATTCCGGCCCGCTGGGACACCGTCCGCTGCGAGCGCGACTTCTACCTCGTCGGCTCCGACGGGACGACCCTGACCTCCCTGGTGGACAGCGACTGGACGGTGAAGGTGGGCGATTACATCGAGGTGGTGCTCACCATCGAGAGCCCCAACGACTTCGATTACGTGGCGGTCGAGGACCCGCGGGTCGCCGGCTGCGAGTTTTTGCCCAAGGACCGTTCGGGATGGGATTGGCAGACGGGGACCTACCGCGAGCTCAAGGAGCAGCTCACCGCCTTCTTCTACGGCCAACTGCCCCTGGGCGAGCGCGAGATTCGCTACCGCGTGCGCGCCGAGCGGCCCGGCGTCTATCACGTGATGCCCACCCAGCTCTACGGCATGTACGCCACCGACATCCGCGCCAACTCCGCCGAGCGGGTGATAACCATCACGTCCCAGTAGAGCCGTTCCCAAGAATATCCGTAGGGCGGGGCTTCGTTGCCCCGCCTTTTTTTATATGGTGGCCCTCACCCCCATCCCCTCTCCCGGAGGGAGAGGGGGGTCACTGTACCCCCTCCCGGGCTCGTGTCGTGCAAATTGCGATGATGTAGGGCGGCCCCTCCGCGGGCCGCCGCGTTTTCTACGTTCCCGGCCTCGATCCTCACCCTAGCCAGTAGGCGAGCCTCTCCCTGGAAGGGAGAAGGGACCGCTGCACCTCCGCCCCGCGCCGTTTTTCGCGACTCTCCCCGCGCCTTGTCCCCCCCGCCGTAAACTGGTAAAATCCAGTTTGTATGTGCAGAACCGACCGGCCTTTTCGCCGGTGAGCCCACCCGCTCGGGATCCAAGGTGAAACGATGCTAGACGAGAAGAAGACCAAGGCCCAACTCATCGCCGAGCTGGGAGATCTCCGGTCCGGGCTCGGTGACCGGGGGGCGGACTCGGGCCTCGAATCCCTCTGCGACGTCATCCCGCAGGGCGTCTTCCGCTGCGACGCGGACGGGGGGATTTCGTGGGCCAACCGGTCCCTGGCCCGGATGCTCGGCCGCACGGACCCCGGCGACCTCGTCGGGGTCAAGCTGCGGAGCCTCTTGGCCCATCCCCGGCGCGCGAAGGACCTCTTCGAGCGGCTCGGGTCCGGCGAGGGGGTCGGGGGGTACGGGACCGAGCTGAAGAGGACCGACGGCGGGACCCTTCGGGCGTCCCTCACCCTCGAGCCCCTGTCGGCCGCCGGGGATCGAACGGTTTTCGACGGGTTGGTGGAGGACATTTCGGGCGCCGAGGCCCTGGAGCGCCGGGTAAGGCAGAGCGCCGTCCTGGCCGCCCTCTCCCGGGAGCTCTTCACCATGGGGTCGGTGCAGGAGGTCCTGGACGCCGCCGTTGAGCGGCTCGCGGAGATATTCCCCACCTACTCGAGCGTGAACCTCGTCGAGGACGAGGGGCGATGCCTCGTCGTCCGGGCGCACCGGGTGGCGTCGGCCATCCTGCGCTTCGGTGAAAAGTTGGCCGGCCGGCGTTTCAGCAACTGGAAAATCCCCCTCGACTGCGAAAGCGTCATCGCCCGGACCATCCGCACCGGCCACCCCACGGTCCACGGCCTGGGCTTCGAGCCCGACTCGCCAGTCAACCAGACGGACATCCGTACCCTGGTCGAGGCGCTGGTCGAGAAAAAAAGCCCCCTGCGGCCCTTCGCAGCCCCGATAGCGGAGAAGTTCGGCAACACGTCCTTCCTGGGCATCCCCTTCACCGATTCGGCGGGGCGGATCACCGGCTCGATCACCGTCATGGCCCCCTTCGATTTCAGCCGGGACGACTTTAACCTGATCAAGGCCTGCTCCGACATCGTCGGGAAGGCCGTCGAACAGCAGCTCCTCGCCGCCGAGCTCCGGGTGTCCGAGGAGCGCTTCCGGGGCGTGTTCGAAAACAACGTCATCGGCATCTACCGCACCACCCCCGACGGGCGGGTGCTCATGGCCAACCCGGCCCTGGTGCGGATGCTGGGCTACGATTCCTTCGAGGAGCTGTCCCGGCGGGACCTGGAGCAGGGGTACCAGTCGGGCCACTCCCGGGCGGATTTCAAGCGGGTGGTGGAGAAGGGCGGGGAGATTCGCGGCCTGGAATCGGTCTGGAAGCGGCTCGACGGCGCGAACCTCCACGTGCGCGAGAACGCCAGGGCCGTGCGCGACGAGAAGGGGAAGACGCTCTACTACGAGGGCACCGTCGAGGACGTCACCGAGCGGGTCGAGGTCGAGGAGCGCCTGAGGGAATCGGAGCAGAGATACCGCTTCCTGGTGGAGAACACCTACGACGTCTTCTACCGGGTGAACCTGGAGGACGAGAGCTACGCGTACCTCTCCCCGGCGATGAAAAGCATCCTCGGCTTCACGGCCGAGGAATTCATCGAGATGGCGAAGACCGGCGAGGTGGCGAAGCGGATCCACCCCGACGACCTCGGATGGCTGTTGGAGGATGCGGCGGCGCTGCGGGACAACGCGCGGGGTGCGCGGGAAAAACCCGCCATCGAATACCGCCTGCGCCACGCGGACGGCGAGTACCGCTGGCTGTCGGATTCGCGGACGGTCGTCCTCGACGAGGCGGGGAAGGCCACCGCCATCGTCGGGGTGACCCGCGACATCACCGAGCGCAAGTTGGCCGAGGAGCGCCTGAGGGAGTCCGAGGAGCTCTACCGCACCTTCACCGAGGAGGCGCTCGTCGGTGTTTACATCTTCGAGAAGGGCCGTTTCGTCTTCGCCAACCACCGGATGGAGGAGATAACCGGCTACCCGCGGGAAGAGCTCCTGGCTATGGATCCCATGAGCATCGTGCTGGAGGAGGACCGCGACGGTCACCTGCGGGAGCGGGAGAAGGCCCGGGCCCGGGGCGAGGAGGTGCCCAACACATACCGGATGCACATCCGGCGCTCCGACGGCGAGGTGCGGGTGCTCGAGCTCCGGGCGCAGCGGCTCCCGGGTTTTGCTTCGCATTCCTCCGCTTCGCTCCGGTTCGACGACTCGGGCGTCGCCAGCCTGGGCAACTGCGTGGACATCACCGAACATGTGCGGGCCGAGGAGGATCGGGACAAGCACCTGCGTGAGCTCCGGGCGCTCTTCGAGGGGGTGGACGTCCTGTTGTGGTCGGTCGTGGAGGGGGAGGACGGGGAGCTCTACTACGAGCAGGTCAACGACGCCTTCGCCGCGGTGGAGGGGCACACCACCGAGTACTACAACGGGAGGCCCGTATCCGCCCTGCATCCGCCGGATGAATGCGCGAGAATCAGGAATTCCTTCGAGTGGGCCAAGCTGGGAAAGGTGCACACCAACGAGGCCAGCTTCGGCGAGGGGGCCGGCAGAAAATCCTTCGAAATCCGCCTCATCCCCCTGGTGGACCCGGACGGCTGGATTCGGCGTTTCATCGGAGCGGGCAACGACATCACCGAGCGCAAGCGGGCCGAGGAGGCCCTCGCGGCTTCCGAGGAGCTCTACCGCACCTACACCGAGGAAGCGCTCGTCGGCGTCTATATATTCAAGGACGACCGTTTCGTCTTCGTGAATCCCAAGTTAGCGGAGATAACCGGCTACAGCCGGGAAGAGCTCCTGAAGATGAATCCCTGGGACGTCGTCCCCGAGGAGGACCAGGAGTTCATCCGCCGGCTCAACGAGGTGCGGGCCAAAGGCGAGGGGGTGCCATCCAGCTATCAGATGCACATCCTGCGCAAAGACGGCGAGACCCGCGTGGTCGAGCTCCGGGTGCGGCATCTTCCGAGCTTCGGGGGGGGCGGCGGCGCGACCACCCTGGGCAACTGCATGGACATAACCGAGAGCGTGCGGGCCGAGGAGGCGCTCCGCGAATCCGAGAAGAGATACCGCTTCCTGGTGGAAAACACCAACGACCTCTTCTACCGGGTGAACCTGGAGGATGAGAGCTACGCGTACCTCTCCCCGGCGCTGGTGAAAATCCTCGGCTACGGGGTCGAGCAGTTCGTCGAGATGGCGAAGTCGGGCGAGCTGGCGAAGCGGATCCACCCCGACGACACGGCCGTGGTGGTGGCGGACGCGGAGGCGCTGCGGGACAACGCCCGCGGGGCGGTGGAGAATCCGGTCATCGAGTACCGCCTGCGCCACGCGGACGGCGAGTATCGCTGGCTGTCCGACGCCCGCACCGTGGTGTACGACGAGTCGGGGAAGAAGGCCACCGCCATCGTCGGCGTGTCCCGCGACATCACCGACCGCAAGCTGGCCGAGGAGGCGCTCCGCGAGTCCGAGGAACGCTACCGCGTTCTCTCCGAGGAGGCCATCGTCGGGGTTTACATCTACCGGGACGCCAACTTCCTCTACGTCAACAACGAGATGGCCGAAATCACCGGCTACACCAAAAAGGAACTGCTGACCCTGGACACCGGCGAGCTGGTCCACGAGGAGGACCGGGATCTCCTCGCCCGACGGGACGCGGCCCGCAAATCGGGCTCCCAAGTCCCCAGCCGGTACACGATGCGGATCAAGAGGAAGGACGGCGAAACGGTGGTCCTCCTGGTCGGTGCCCGGCCGATCCCCTACGGGGGCCGAGCCGCCTACCTGGGGAACTGCTTCGACATCACGGAGAGCGTCCGGGCGTCGGAGGCGCTCCGTGAGTCCGAGGAGCGCTACCGCTCCCTCCAGGACAACATCCCGGTGGGGGTGTTCCGGGTGACGCACGACGGCCGGGTCATCTCCGTCAACCCCGCCTTCGTGAGGATGTTCGGCTACTCCTCCCCCGACGAGATGTTCGACGTGGGGGTGGTAGACCTCTACGCCTCGCCGGAGCGGCGGCTCGAGCTCCTCGACGCTCTGACCGAAAAGGATGTGGTGGCCGATTTCGAGGCGGAGATGCTCCGCCGGGACGGCTCCACCTTCTGGGTGCAGATCAACGTGCGGGCGGTGCGGGACGCCGACGGGGAGATAGTCTTCCACGACGGCATCCTGGTGGACCAGAGCGAGCGCAAGGCTATCCACGAACACCTGCGGGAATCCGAGGAACAGTACCGCACGACCCTGGACTCCATGGGGGACGCCATCCACGTCGTGGACTCCAAGCTTCGCATCACTCTGGTCAACACGAAACTCACGCGCTGGGTGGAGGAGCTGGGCCTGGACCCGGTGGTGACGGGGAAGAGCTTCTTCGGGGCCTTCGGGTTCCTCCCGAAGAGCGTCAGGGCCGAGTACAAGGAGGTCTTCTCCAGCGGCCGAACGCTCCTGACCGAGGAGAAGAACGTCGTCGGCGGGCGGGAGATCATCACCGAGACCCGCAAGATACCGATTTTCAAGGGTGACCGAGTGGACCGGGTGGTGACCGTCATCCGGGACATCACCCAGGAGGAACTGACCGAGGTGGCCCTGCGCGACTCCGAGGAGCGCTACCGCTCCCTCCAGGAGAACATCCCCGTGGGCGTCTTCCGCACCAGCCCCGAGGGGGAGGTGCTGTCGGCCAACCCGGCCCTCTACGCCATGTTCGGCTACGCCTCCGAGGATGAGATGCTGTCGGTCAACGTGGGCGACTTCTACACCGACCCCCGGCAGCGCCGAGAGTTCGTGGAGTCGCTGACGACGAAGGGCTTCGTGACCGATTTCTGCGTCCAGCAGCGGAAAAAGGACGACTCCACCTTCTGGGCCTCGCTCAACGCCACCCTGGTCCGGGACGAGCGGGGGAAGGATCGGCACATAGACGGCATCCTGGAGAACGTGACCGAGCGCGTCCTGGCCCAGGAGGCGCTGCGCGAGTCGGAGGAGTTCAGCCGGGCGCTCATCGAGCGCTCGCCCCTGGGCGTGTCGGTGCGGAACCGTTTCGGCCGGCTGCTCTCCTGTAACGAGGCGTGGAGGCGCATCTGGGCCGTCACGGAGGAAGAGATCGGCCGCGATTTTAAAAGGGAGCGGACGGAGCTCAAGTTCGACGAGGAGGATGAGTACCTGGGCGAGTGGCTCCCCGAGGTCCGTCGCGTTTACGAGGGTAGCGACTACCTCCACATCCCCGAGGTCGAGATAGTCCCTTCGCGGTCCGGCGGTGCCCGGTGGGTTTCCCAGCACTTCTACCCCCTCCGGGACGAGGGGGACGCGGTGAGCCGGGTGGTCATCATCACCGAGGACGTCACCGACCGCAAGAAGACGGAGATGGCGCTGGCCCGCTCCGAGGAGACCTACAAGAGCTTCTACGAGACCACGCTGGCCCTGGCCTACTCCACCGAGCTCACCGACGTCATCGGCGTCATCGCCCTCCAGGCCACCGGTCTTCTCGGCGCCCAGCAGTGCATCTTCCTGCTCCTGGATGCCGACCGGCATGTGCTCACCCCCATCTACTCGACGCGGCCCGACTACCGCGACATCATCATGGGCTTCGAGGTGCCCCTGGGCGTGGGGCTCTCGGGCAAGGTGGCCGAGTCGGGCGTCGGCCGGTACCTGAACGCCGGTGAGGTGGACGACGTCTCGGTCCACGTCGAGGGCACCGACGAGGGGGAGGATTCGAGCGAATCGTTGATCTCGGTGCCCATGTTCGACGTCGGGAAGGTCCTGGGCGTGATAACCCTGGGCAAGTTCACCGGCTCCTTCACGGACGAAGACCTTGCGAAGTTATTCGTTTTTGCCCGTCAGGCGGAGATAGCCGTCAAGCGCACCAAGAACATCGAGGAGCTGGCCGCCAGTGAGCGCACGTACCACAGCCTCTACGAAACCACCCTGGCCCTGGCCGACTCCACCGAGCTCCTCCACGTGATCGAGGTCATCGCGAACAAGGCCTCGATCATGCTCGGGAGCCGCAAGTGCATTTTCTTCCTGGTGGACTCAGGCCGGTCGGTGCTCAGGCCCATCTACTCCACCCGCCAGGATTACCAGGAGATATTCAGGGACTTCACGATACCCCTCGGCGAGGGGCTCTCGGGACACGTGGCCCTCTCCGGCGTGGGCATGTTCGCCAACCCCGGCGACCCGGAGAAGGCCATCTCGGTCCACATCCCGGGCACCGACGCGACGGTTGACGAGCGGGAGTCGCTCATCTCCGTGCCCATGTTCGACGACGAGCGCGTGCTGGGCGTCATCACCATCGGCAAGTTCGACGCCGTATTCACCGAGGACGACCTGACGAAGCTGACCGTCTTCGCCCGCCAGGCGGAGATCGCGGTGAAGAGGACCCGGAAATCCGAGGACCTGGTCCGCTCCGAGGAGACGTACCGCAGTCTGTACGAGACCACCCTGGCCCTGGCCGACAAGACCGATCCCCTGAAGGTGATCAAGGTCATCGCCGACCAGGCGTCGGCGCTGGCCAGGGCGTCCGACTGCACCGTGTACCGCCTCGATGACCAGCGCGGTGTCCTCCTGCCCATCTACTGCAACGACCCCACGGCGACGGAGGAGATAATGGACTTCGATATCCCCCTGGGGGAGGGCGTCTCCGGTCGGGTGGCCCAGACCGGGGAGAGACTCTGCCTCAACCTGGGGGATTCCGACGACTTCTCCGTCCACGTGCCCGGCACCAGCGATGAGGTTGACCTGCGTGAATCGGTGCTCGCGGTGCCCATGTTCGACTCCGGGCGGGTCATCGGCGTCATCAGCATCAACAAGGAGGACGACGTCTTCACCGAGGAGGACGTCGAGAAGCTCTCCATCTTCGCCCGGCAGGCCGAGATAGCCGTCCTGCGCGCCGAGAACCTGGAGGCCCTGGCCGAGTCCGAGGATACCTACCACCGGCTCTACGACACCACACTCACCCTGGCCGACGAGACCGACCTTTTCAAAATCATCTCCCGGATCTGCGACCAGGCCACCCGGCTCCTGGACTCCATCTACTGCACATACTTCACCTTCGACGCGTCCGAAGGGGTGCTCGTGCCCTTCTACTCCAACGCGCCCCGGGAGCGGGAGGCCATCCTGGGCTTCACGGTCTCCATGGGGGTCGGCCTTTCCGGCAAGGTGGCCCTCGAGCGCGCCGGCAATTACTCCAACTACACCGACACCGACCGCCCCGTGGTGCACGTCGAGGGCACCGACGGGGAGGTGGACTCGATCGAGTCGGTCATCTCCGAGCCGGTGATGGACTCCGACACCCTTCTGGGCGTCATCACCATCGGCGCCGAGGGCAAGCTCTACGACGAGGGCGACCTGGGCAAGCTCTCCATCTTCGCCCGTCTGGCCTCCATCGCCATCAAGCGGGCGGAGAACCATCAGGCGCTCGAGCGCTCGGAGGACACGTACCGCACGCTCTACGAGACCACGATGACCCTGGCCGACGAGACCGACCTGGAGAAGGTGCTGGCCAAGATCGCCGACAACGCCCGGCTGTTGATGAACGCCCACTTCTGCAACATCCTGCTGTTCGATCCCGAGGAGGGCGTGCTCGCGCCCATCTATACGAACGCCCCCACCTCGCGGGACGAGTTGATGGCGTTCCGGGTCCCCCTGGGGGTGGGGCTGGGCGGGAAGGTGGCCCAGCTCCGGCGCGGCGCCTACTCCAACTTCTGCGACCCCGACCGCCCCGTGGTACACATCGAGGGGACCGACGACTCGGAGGAGCACCGCGAATCGGTCATGGGCGAGCCCATAATGGACGGCGATACCCTTTTGGGAGTGTTCCTCATCCACGCCCTGGACCGGGTCTTCACCGACGACGATCTGGCCAAGGTGCGGGTCTTCGCCCGACTGACCTCGGTGGCGCTCAAACGCTCCCAGTATCTGGAGGCCCTGGAGGAGTCCGAGGAGAAGTACCGCAGCCTGGTGGAGCAGGCCACCGACGGGGTCGTCATCGTCCAGGATTTCCGGTTCGTCTTCGTGAACACGGCCATGCTGGCCATGTCCGGGTACGATTCCGGGGAGATGCTGGGGAAGGACTTCTCCGACTTCATCGTGCCGGCGGACCGTTCCAGGCTCGCCGACCTCTACGAACGGCGCATGCGGGGCGAGGATGTGCCCTCCGTTTACGAGGTCACCGGGATACACTCCGACGGGCACACCGTCCCCCTGGAGCTGAACGTGGGGCTCATCCAGTACTCGGGGGCGCCGGCCGATCTGATCATCGTCCGCGACATCACGGAGCGCAAGCAGGCCGAGGAGCTGCTGCGCGAGTCGGAGGAGCGCTACCGCTCCATCTGGAGCAAATCCCCCGTCGGCATCTGCCTCTCCGACCGCATGGGCGAGGTGACCATGGCGAATCCGGCTCTCCTGCAGATGCTGGGCTTCGCGGAGGAGGGGCTCGTCGGGAAGAGGTTCTACGACCTCATCGTTCCCGAGGAGCCGGGGGAGATGGGCGAGCTTTTGGGGGAGACGCTCGACACGCAGGTGTACCAGGACAAGCTGGCCATCTTCTCGGGAAAGCCCACCGAGCTGACCCTGTTCAAGATGTCCGGGGATCAGATTCCCGTTGAGATGAACATAGACTTCATCAGCCGCGATAAGTCCATCCAGTACATGATTTCGCTCATCACGGACATCACGGAGCGCAAGAAGGCCGAGGAGGCGCTGGCGAACTACTCGGCCGACCTGGAGCGGGAGGTGGACGCCAAGACGGCGGAGCTGTCGGCGGCCCGGCGGTATCTGCGCGAGGTCATTGACGCCTCGCCGGACCTCGTGACCGTGGCGGACGCCGAGGGCCGGCTGGAGATCCTCAACCGCGCCGCCTCTCTGGCCATGGGCTACGCCGAGGACGAGGTCCGGGGGAAGCCCATCGGGATCTTCTACTTCGACCGCGACCGGGACACGGTGGCCGAGATGACCCGGCGCCTGGACGAGGGCCGCCCCTCCACCGTTCGCCAGGTGGACCTGCGCACGAAGGACGGTTCGCCCATCACGGTGGAGCTGTCGGTTTCCCCGCTGGTGGACGAAAAGGGCCGGTTCACCGGCAGCGTGGCCGTGAGCCGCGACATCCGCGAGCTCGAGGACCTGCGCCTCGCCCTCACGCGGTCGGAGAAGCTGGCCGCCACCGGCAAGCTCGCCGCCGACATCGCCCACGAGGTCAACAACCCCCTGGGGATAATCACGAACTACCTCCAGATAGCCAGGGGGGACCTCGATCCCTCCGGCGAACCCTACAAGACCCTCGGCGTCATCGAGGAGGAGGTTCAGCGCATCGCCCGCATCATCTCCGGTCTTTTGGACTTCTACCGGCCCGAGAGCGCCTACCTCGAGCATACCGACGTCAACCAGCTCGTGGAGGACCTGTTGATGCTGGTGGGCATCCAGCTCGAAAAGTTGGGCATCGCGGTGGAAAAAGACCTCGCCGACGACCTGCCCGGCGTTTTAGTGTCGCCGGACCAGTTGCGCCAGGTGCTGTTGAACCTGGTGACCAACGCCCAGGACGCCATGCCCTCCGGCGGCACCCTGCGTGTCCACACCCGTCTTTCGGACCGCCGGGTGGTCATCTCCTTCTCCGACTCAGGTCTGGGCATCCCCCCGGAGAACCTGCCCTACATCTTCGATCCCTTCTTCACCACCAAAGGCAAGAAGGGCACCGGCCTGGGTCTCTCCGTCTCCTATGGCATCGTCCAGAGTTTCGATGGTATGATGGAGGCGCAAAGCGCCCCCGGCGAGGGGACCACGTTCACCATCAGCCTGCCGGCGCGGGAGGGATAGCCGTGGCAGAGTCCGGTCGCGAAAAAATACTCGTCATAGACGACGAACGTCGGATGTGCGACTCCATCCGCATCCTGTTGGAGCAGACCGGCTACCGCGTGGACACCGCGTCCGACGGGAGCGAGGGCATCTCGATGCTGCGCGAGTCGAACTACGACCTGGTCATCGCCGACCTGATGATGCCCAAGGTGGACGGCTTCACCGTGCTCGACTACGTCGGCGAGAACCTGCCGCATACGCTGGTCATCGTCATCACGGGCTACTCCTCCATGCGGTCGTCCATCGAGGCGCTGCGGCGCGGGGCCTACAACTACCTGGTCAAGCCCTTCGATTTCGACGTGCTCAAGCTGGCCGTCGAGAAGGCGATGGACAAAATCCGGCTCCAGCGCCTCAACGACGACTTCATCTCCATGATCACCCACGACCTGAAGAACCCGCTCACGAGCGTGATGGGCTACTGCTCGCTACTGCTTTCGGGGGCGTACGGCGAGCCCTCGGAGCGCATAGTCGAGCCCATGCAGAGCATCGCCACCAACGCGGACCGGATGCTGGCCCTCATCAACGACTTCCTGGCGATGAACAAGTTCTCCTCGGAGGGCGTGCGGCTGGACATGCAGCGCCTGCAGCTCAACAGCCTCATCTCGCACCTGGCGAAGAACGTGGCGGCCCAGTTGGAGATGAAAAAGCTCAACCTGCGCCTGAACCTGGACGAGACGCTGGCCCCCATCATGCTGGACCCGATTCAGATCGAGCGGGTGATAAACAACCTGTTGTCGAACGCGGTGAAGTTCATCCAGCGGGGGGGCGAGATTACCGTCGGCACGGGGCAGGACGAAAATTACGTATTCTTCTCCGTCGCCGACAACGGCCCGGGCATCTCCTCCGAGCAGCAGAAGCACATCTTCGAGAAGTACAAGCGGGGCTCCAGCGCCGCCGAGGGAACCGGCCTGGGCCTGTTCATCTCGAAGAGCATCGTGGACGCCCACGAGGGGATAATCTCCTTCGAGAGCCGCCCCGGTGAGGGGACCGCCTTCACCGTGCGTCTGCCCAAGCGGGAGAAGGAAGACCTGCAAGGCACGACTTAGGGACGAGCTTTGGCGCCGAGCGAAACACTCTTCGACCCCCCGGGGTGGGACGCCCTGGTCGGGTCTTTCAACGGGGCGCCGCCCACACAGACGTCCGCCTGGGCCGAGGTCAAGGCGGCTTACGGCTACCGCGTCCTGCGCGTCGTCGTCGGGAGTCCCGACGGCTCGCCGGCCGCCCTGGGGCAGGTGCTGGTGCGTCGGCTTCCGTTCCTGGGCCGGAACTGGCTCTACTGCCCCTACGGCCCTCTGTGGGACCCGGCGCGTCCCGACGCTTTTAAACTCTGGCTCGACGCGGTGAAAGGGCACGACTTCGCCCGGCGCGCGGCCGTGCTGACCGTCGAGCCGCGCGTCCCCGACGGCGGGGATTCCCTGAGTCTTTTAACCGGCCTGGGCTTCCGCCGCGGCGTCCAGGACGTGCAGCCGAGGGGGACGCTCCTGTTGGACCTGACCCCGGACGAGGACACGCTTTTAGCCGGTCTCGAGAGTCACACGCGCTACAACGTCGGCCTGGCCGAGCGGCGCGGGGTGGAAATCGAATCGGCCAACTCCCCCGCGGGCGTCGAGCGCTTCGTGAATTTGTTGGAGGAGACGGAGGAGCGCCAGCGGTTCCTGGCCCACGACCCCCCGTACTACCACCGGGTGTGGGACGCCTTCTCCGAGGCGGACGCCTGCGACCTCCTCCTGGCGCGCTTCGAGGGCGAGGATGTGGCCGGTGTGTGGCTGATTTATGCCGGGCGCACCGCGTACTACGTTTACGGGGCCAGCTCCCAGCGCCATTCCAAGCACAAGGGGGCCCAGCTCCTCCAGTGGAGAGCCATTCAGCGGGCCAGGGCGCGGGGGGCGCTGGTCTACGACTTCTGGGGGGCGCCGGTGGAGCCCAAAGAAAAGCACCCACTGTGGGGCGTGTACAGGTTCAAGAAGGGCTTCGGCGGGGCGCACACGGTCTTCGTCGGGGCGCACGACCTCAAGCTCTCGGCCTTCGGGGGCTGGGGCTGGAGAGTCGGGCTGCCGCTGGCGCGGCGGGCGCGTAATCTCTTCATTCGCGGCCGCACCGCCGACGTGATGGATTGATTTTGAGTTGATAAAAGGGTATTAGGCGCATTAATTACACCGACGCCGTCTGATCATGTTCCTGCGCATACTCGCCGTCCTGGCCGGACTCTTCCTCTACCTCGTGGTCGGGCGCTACCTCTTCCGCGCCTACCTCTGGCTGGGATGCTTCGGCGACAAGGTGCCCTACGCCAGCCGCCGGCAACAACTGGACCGCCTCTCGGCCTGGCAGGTGTTCACCTGGCCCCTGCTCCTGGTCTTCCTCCCCTTCTACGCCGTCTGGGCGTTGGTCAAAAGGATAAGCTGAGGTGGCGATGAACATGGGTTGGTTCACGAAGCGGTTCCTCGTGCTGTTGCCGGCCCTGGCCGCCCTGGCGGCCGGCTGCGAGGAGGACCCGTCGCTGGCCTACCTGGACGAGGGCGAGGTGTACCTGTGGGAGCCCGGCGCCGACCAGCCCCGGATGCTGGCGCACCGGGACGACGTGGACGAATTCTTCTGGTCGCCCTCGGGGCGGCACATCGCCTACCGCGTCGCCAAGCCCTTCGGCGACAGCTTCTGGTGCTTCACCGGGGTGGACACGGGGGTGGAGGTGAAGACGCGGACGGAGCCGCTTTTCTCCGCGGTGGGCCGGACCGTGGCCTACATCAAGGACCGGGACCAGCAGCTCATCCTCCTGGACGAGACCGGCGGGGAGCAGAAGCTCATCGCCGAGTGGGTCTGGGCGGCCCAGTGGAACCCATCGGGGACCATGCTGGCCTACGTGGAGGAGGGCGACCTCAAGGTCTTCGAGCTGGAGGGCGGGACGAGCCGCTACCTGGCCGGGGGGGTGGCCGTGGGTCCCGATTTCGTGACCGACGACCTGGTCCTCTTCATCTCCGACTCCGGGACCCTCACGGCGGTCCGGGCGGACGGCAGCGCCGTTTACCGGCTGGTGGACGAGGTGGGCGATTACTACGCGGCGCGGGACTACTCGGGCCGGGTGCGCGGCTCGCGGCTGGTCTGCGTGGACCGGGACCGTGACGCCTACCTGATGGATTTCGACGGCGCCGACCAGACCCGCACCGGAACCGATTTTTACCGCATGGCCTGGGACTCGACCGGCTCCCGGTACCTCCTCGTCGAGGAGGAGGAGGGGCGGATGCACACCGGCGTCTTCTCCGCCTCCGGCGAGAAGCTCCTGGAGGTGAAGGACCCCTGGGACGCGGCGGCCGCCGAGACCCTCGCCTGGAGCTCCGGTTCCGATGAGCTGGCCTACGTGGACGGCGAGGGCTCCCTCTACGTCATGGACCTCGACGGGGCGCAGACGCTGGTGGCGAAGGGGGTATACGACTTCGCCTGGGTTCCCTACCGGCGCCGGTTGGTGGTCCTCATGCCGCGCACCGGCGGTGAAGGGGAGGCGGTTCCCCACGAGACGACACCGGTAGGTGACGGTGATGTAACCGCCGTCACCGGGGCGACGCCGGAGGCCGTCGGCGGTGAGGCGGTCGAGGTGACCGGGGAGCCGGAGGTCGCCCCCGAAACGGTGGAGACGGTCGCGGTAGAGCCCGTCGAAGCCGAGCCCGCCGCGGAGGAGGCTGTCACGCCGGAGGTTGGGACCGCGGAGGAGGTTCCGGTGAAGGTCGTGGAGGAGGCGGCCGGGGCTGAGGAGTCCGCGCCCGTCGGGGCCTTGCCTGAAACCGTCCCGCCCGAGGAGGCGGACACCGCCGTGTACCTCTACGACCTGGAGGGCATGCCGCGCAAGATGCTGGCGCGGAGCGGCGGTCTGCCGCTCTTGTCCCCGCGGGGCAACCGGTTCCTCACCGTGGAGCCGCTGCGGGAAGGCCTCTACAACGCCGTCGTCGGGTCCCTGGACGAGGACGAGAGGCACTACCTGGGCAAGTTCCGGGCGTCGGCCTTCCCCGCGGCCTGGCAGCCCGAGGGGCCGATTTTCGAGGGGCGCCTGGTCAGCGTCCTCGTGACCCTGGCCCTGGTGGCGATCGGCATCGTGGTGCTGTACATCGTCATCCGGCGGATTATCTCGAAGCGGAAAAAGGCGACCGCGCCGACCCAGGAGTCCGTGCCCGACCTCGAGGACTCCATGTAGGCCACGGTCCAGTCCGTGCCTCTCGTTGCGATGATGCGGGCGACCGTGGAGGACTCGTCCTACCGGTCGCCCCTACGGTGAGATTCGCGGGGCATAGACGTAGGGGCGGGTGTCTACACCCGCCCGTTTTATTCACCGCCATACGCCTGAATGTAGGGCGGGGATTTTAATCCCCGCCGCTTTCACGCCTCGACCCTCACCCCAAGCCGCTCCCTAAAAGGGAGTAGGGAATTTATTATAAGGCAGCCCTCACCCCGGCTTGCGATGATGTAGGGCGGC
>DATKYS010000032.1 GCA_035528375.1 bacterium | reverse complement strand
CGACGACCAGGACCTGGTCCTTCTCCACGCCGTCGCCGGCGGCGACCTTGACCTCCTTCACCACCCCGTCGGCCTCGGAGGCCATCTCGTTCTCCATCTTCATCGCCTCGAGGCGGCAGAGGATGTCCCCCCGCTTGACCTCCCGCCCCGGCTCCACCAGCACCGCGGTGACCACGGCCGGCATGGGGGCGCGCAGGGTGAAACCGGTCTTGGCTTGGGGCATTGTCGCCTGGAGCGATTCCACACGTCGCCGCCGCTCGTCGCGGACGGTGACGGAAAGGGAGCGCCCGTGGGCGAAGACGTGGTAATCCGCGCCCTCGCGCCGGAGCCACAGCTCGTAGGAGCGGCCGTCAATAATGACCGAGTACAGGGCCTTGGGGGATATTTCCCGGAAATCCACGGAAATTTCTTTGCCGTCGAGGAGGACCCTCGGCCCCCCTTCGCCGGGGGTGACGTCAACCTCGTATCCGCGGTCGCCGATCCGGGTTTCGTATTTCATGAGCCGAGCCTGTTCTTGAGCCAGAGGTACTTCCAGGCCGACGTATCCGGTTTACCGCCGTCGGTCCCGCGGGCGATGCCCCGGACGGCCTCGTGCTCCAACAGGGCGCAGAGGACGGAGGCGGCGCGCTCCAGCTCGCTCCCCCCAGGCGGCTCCGGCCTGTAGTGCCGGGCGATGAAGCCGGTGTCGAAGTCACCGGAGCGGAACGACTCGTTCTTCACCAGCCAACGGAAGAAGGGGAGTGTCGTGGGGAAGCCCTCTAGGACGAACTCGTCGAGCACGCGGGCCAGGCGGTCCAGGGCGGCGGGCCGGTCCTCGCCCCAGACGATGAGCTTGGCGATGAGGGGGTCGTAGTAAACCGGGACGTCGTAGCCCTGGAAGCATCCAGCGTCCAGGCGGACACCGGGACCGCCGGGGGCGCGCATCCGCGTCACCGTACCCGTGGCGGGGTAGAAATTGGAGTCAGGGTCCTCGGCGCAGACGCGGCACTCGATGGCCGAGCCGCGGGACTGCACCTCGTCCTGGGTGAACCAGAGCTTCTCGCCGGCGGCGATGCGGATCTGGGCCCGGACCAGGTCCCGCCCGATGAGCATCTCGGTGACCGGGTGCTCCACCTGCAACCGGGCGTTGACCTCGAGGAAGAAGAAGCTGCCGTCGGCGGAGCGCAAGAATTCGATGGTGCCGGCGTTGTCGTAGCTGACCGCGCGGGCGGCCTTGACGGCGGCTGCGGTCATGGCGGCGCGCTGCTCCTCGGTGAGCGCCGGGGACGGGCTCTCCTCCACCAGCTTCTGGTGTCGCCTCTGGATCGAGCACTCGCGCTCGTAGAGGTGGACCGTGTTGCCGTGGGCGTCGCCCAGAATCTGGACCTCGATGTGCCGCGGGTCCACCACCATCTTCTCGATGTACACCCGTTCGTCGCCGAAGGAGCTGGCCGCCTCGGCGCGGGCCTGACGGATGGAGGCCCGGAGCTCGTCGGGGCCGCGGACGGTGCGGATGCCCTTGCCGCCGCCGCCGCCCGCCGCCTTGACCATCACGGGGTAGCCTATCCCTTCCACCCGTCCCGGCAACTCCTCGTCGGAAATCCCGGCGGTGTCGAGGCCGGGGATGACCGGCACGCCGGCGGCGACCATCGTGGCGCGCGCCTGGAGCTTATCGCCCGAGAGGCGCATGGCACCCGCCGAGGGGCCGATGAAGGCCAGCCCCGCGTCGGCGCACGCCTGGGCGAAATCGGCGTTCTCGGCCAGAAAACCGTAGCCGGGGTGGACGGCCTCGGCGCCGACCTTTTTCGCCAGCCCGATCAGCCGGTCGCCCGCGAGGTAGGACTCCGCCGCCGGGGGCGGGCCGATGTTGTACGCCTCGTCGGCGTACTGGACGTGGAGGGCGCCGCGGTCGGCGTCGGAGAAGACGGCCACCGTGGGGATGCCCATCTCGCCGCAGGTCCGGATGACCCGTACCGCGATTTCGCCCCGGTTGGCGATGAGTATCTTTTTAAACATCGGTCAGAGGGGGATATTCCCGTGCTTCTTGGGCGGGTTGTGGTCCCGCTTGTGCCTGAGCATCTCGAGGGCGGCGATGATTTTCGGTCGCGTCTCGTGGGGCATGATGACCTCGTCCACGTAGCCCAGCCCCGCGGCGGTGTATGGATCGGCGAAGCGCTCCCGGAACTCGGCGGCGAGCTTGTCGGCCAGGGCCTTGGGGTCGTCGGCGGCCTTGAGCTCGCGACGGTAGAGAATCTGCACCGCGCCCTCGGCCCCCATCACCGCTATCTCCGCCGTGGGCCAGGCGTAGACGATGTCGCCCCGCATGTGGCGGTTGGAGGTCACCGCGTAGGCGCCGCCGTAGGACTTGCGCGTGATGACGTGGACCTTGGGCACCGTGGCCTCGGCGTAGGCGTAGAGGAGCATCGCGCCGTGCTTTATCACGCCCCGCCACTCCTGGTCGGTCCCGGGCAGAAAACCCGGCACGTCGGAGAAGGTGACCACCGGCAGGTTGAAGCAGTCGCAGAAACGTATCATCCGGGCCGATTTGCACGACGAGTCTATGTCCAGGCACCCGGCCAGGACCGCCGGCTGGTGGGCCACGATTCCCACGGGCCGCCCGTCGAACCGCGCGAAGCCGGTGATGTGGTTGGCGGCGAAGTCGGCGTGCGTCTCGAAGAAGTCCCCGTCGTCAACCACCAGCCGGATGATGTCTTTCATGTCGTAGGGCTTGGTGGACGAGTCGGGGACGATGCCGTCGAGCTTTTCATCCATGCGGGCCGGGTCGTCGGAGGTCTTCCCCAGCGGCGGGTCCTCCATGTTGTTCTGGGGGAAGAACTGCAACAGGCGGCGGATGCCCTGGAGGCACTCGAACTCGTTGGCCGCCACCACGTGGCAGACGCCGGATTTCGACGCGTGGACCCTGGCCCCGCCCAGTTCCTCGAAGGTGACATCCTCGTTCATCACCGTCTTGATGACGTCTGGCCCGGTCAGAAACATGTGGCTGGTGCCGTCCACCATGAAGGCGAAGTCGGTGACGGCGGGGGAGTAGACGGCGCCGCCGGCGCAGGGGCCCATGATGGCCGAAATCTGCGGAATCACCCCCGAAGCCATGGTGTTGGCCTGAAAGACCTCGGCGTAACCGGCGAGGGAGTCCACCCCCTCCTGGATGCGGGCGCCGCCGGAGTCGTTCAACCCCACGAAGGGCGCGCCGTTCTTGAGCGCCAGGTCCATCACCTTGCAGATTTTCTCCCCGTGGGCCCGGGAGAGCGTCCCGCCGAAGACGGTGAAGTCCTGGGCGAAGGCATAGGTCAGCCGACCCTCGATGAAACCGTAGCCGGTGATGACACCGTCGCCCAGGGGGCGGTTCGACTCCATGTCGAAGTCGGTGCAGCGGTGGACCTTGAACCGGTCGAGCTCCTGGAAAGTGCCCTCGTCGAAGAGGATGCCGATGCGCTCCCGGGCGGTGAGCTTGCCCTTGGCCTGCTGCTTGGCGATTCGCTCCGGGTCGCCCGCGAGCGCCTTCCGGCGGAGTTCGGCCAGCTTCTCGTACTTGTCCTCGTTCGGCATCGTGGAATTCTTTGAATTGCCCGCCGTTGACCGGCGGGCGGCCTTAGGTTTCTCGGATGTCGGTGGACCTGGCGCGCACGATTAGAGGACGGTCGAGCGGATGTAGGCGATGATGTCGTCGGTGCTCGTTCCGGGGCCGAAGAGCTTGCCGATGCCGCTTTCCTCCAGCTCGGTCATGTCGTCCTCGGGGATGATGCCGCCGCCGGTGATGATGATGTGGTCGGCGCCGCGTGCCCGCAGGAGCTCGTGGATTTTCGGGAAGATGGTCATGTGGGCGCCCGACAGGATGGAGAGCCCCACCACGTCCACGTCCTCCTGGATGGCCGCCTCCACGATGGCCTCGGGGGTCTGGTGCAGGCCGGTATAGATGACCTCCATGCCGGCGTCGCGCAGGGCGCGGGCGACGATCTTGGCCCCGCGGTCGTGGCCGTCCAGGCCGGGCTTGGCGATGAGAAGGCGGATCTTACGGGTCATGGTTCACCTCGAAAGATTGACGAACTCTTCGACGGTCGTTCCCGCGTTGCGGATGAGCGCGCGGAGTGTGCCGGGAGCCAGTTCTTTGTGCTGGGGAATGGAGAGGGTGGCGATATTCCCCTTTTTCGTAAGAATCACATGGCTTCCGGTCCGGCGAACGGCGCTCCACCCGAGTTTCTTGAATATCTCCACCGCTTGCTTGCCTGAGATGCGCGGTAGCCGGGCCATTACGTCGGTATCTCAACGGTCCGGGTCTCCACGGTGAGTGGCAGGCCCTCCTCCCGGCGCACCTCCAGGCAGGCGGCGATGGCCTCACGGATATTTTCGAGCGCCTCCGCTTCCGTCTTACCCTGTGAGACGCAGCCGGGGATGACCGGACATTCCACCACGTACACCCCGGTTTCGTCCTGATAGATGGTTATCTGAAGCTTCATTACCCGTCTCCCGTTACGGTTCTCTCATTTCAATCAACCGACAGGCATCCCTCGACGGCCTCGTAGAGATTGGTGATGAGCTCTTCATAGGAGTCGCCCTGGGTCGCGCAACCGGGGATGGAGGGGACCTCCGCCCAGTAGCCGCCCTCTTCGGCACGGTGGATGATTACCTTGATTTTCATTTAAACTCCTTTAGTCCCCTCCCCCCTCTGGGGGGAGGCTTGCCTACGGGCTAGGGTAAGGGGCTAATACTCCACCGGACTCCAGGCGGGGTGTTCGTCAAAGCAGGTATTGTCGGTCAACTGCGTCTGGTTATTCCCGTCGGCGTCCATCACGAAAATTTCCCAATCCCCGTCGCGGTCGGAGGCAAAGGCGATGCGGCGACCGTCCGGACTCCAGGCGGGACAATAGTCATTGCTTGTATTATCGGTCAACCGGGTCGAGTTGCGCCCGGCGGCGTCCATCACGAAAATTTCCCAGTCCCCGTCGCGGTCGGAGCAAAAGGCGATGCGGCGGCCGTCGGGACTCCTGGCGGGATCCTGGTCACTGCTGTTGTTGTCGGTCAACTGGGTCTGGTTGCTCCCGACGGCGTCCATCACGAAGATTTCCCAGTCCCCGTCGCGGGTAGAGGAGAAGGCGATACTTCGGCCGTCTGGACTCCAGGTGGGAAGATAGTCCTTGCTTGTATTGTCGGTCAACTGGGTCGGGTTGTTCCCGTAGGCGTCCATCACGAAGATCTCCCAGTCCTCGACGCGGTTGGAGACGAAGGCGAGACTGAGGCCGTCGGGACTCCAGGCGGGAACCCAGTCACATCTTGTGTTGTCGGTCAACCGGGTCGGGTTGCTCCCGTCGCTGTCCATCACGAAGATTTCAACGTCCCCGTCGCGGTCGGAGGAGAAGGCGATACCGCGGCCCTCGGGACTCCAGGCAGGATCCTGGTCACTTCTGGTGTTGTCGGTCAACTGGGTCTGGTTGCTCCCGTCGGCGTCCATAATGAAGATTTCGTAATCCCCGTCGCGGTTGGAGGCGAAGGCGATGCGGCCCGCGCCTTCCTCGGCCAGCCCGGCGACCACCAGGAGTGCGAGCAGAATTACCAGTGTACGCATGACCCACCTTTTATCAAAGGTAGCCCTCACCCCTGCCCCGTCGGCGCGCCGCTCCCACGGGGAGAGGGGGATCCGACCCTCACCCTAGCCCGTAGGCGAGCCTCTCCCTGAGAGGGAGAGGGGACAAGCGGCAGCCCTCACCCCGGCCCAGTAGGCTGGCCTCACACCAGCGGGGGGAGGGGGGTTACTCCACCGGGCACCATGAGGGGGCAGTCTCAAAGTCGCTATTGATGGTTAACTGGGTCTGATTACTCCCGTCGGCGTTCATTACGAAGAGATCCCAATCCCATATCCCGTCACGGTTGGAACAGAATACGATGTAACGTCCATCCGGGCTCCAGGCGGGCTTTGCGTCGTTGTTTTTGTTGTTCGTCAGCCGTGTCTCCGAACTACCGTCGGCATTCATTAAAAAGATCTCATAGCCGAATCCGAAGAGTAAGGAATCGAAGGCGATACGGTTGCCGTCGGGGCTCCAAGCGGGAGCAGTATCCCATCTGTTATTGAATGTCAACTGGGTTTGGCTACTCCCATCATTGTCCATGACGAAGATTTCCCAGTCCCCGTCGCGATCGGAGTCGAAGGCGATGCGGCGACCGTCCGGACTCCAGTTAGGATCCCCGTCACTCTGTACATTGTCGGTCAACTGGAGCTGGTTGCTTCCATCGGCATCCATAACGAAAATTTCAGAGTCCCCGTCACGGTCGGATTCAAAGGCGATGCGGCGGCCATCCGGACTCCAAGAGGGACACCAATCTTCGCTTTCATTTTTAGTCAACTGGGTCTGGTTACAGCCGTCTGCGTCCATCACGAAAATTTCACAGTCTCCATCACAGCCGGAGACAAAGACGATGCGACGACCGTCCGGACTCCAAGAGGGATACTCGTCGAGGTATTCGTTATCAGTTATCTGTATTTGATTTGTTCCGTCGGCGTTTATCAAGAAGATTTCATGGTCTCCGTCGCTATCGGAATTGAAGGCGATGCGGCCTACACCCTCCTCAGCTAGCCCGGCAACTGCAAGGAAAGACAGCAGAATTATCAGCGTACGCATAATTCACCCCTTTTAAAGGTAACCCTCACCTCGGCCCATGCGTGGCAGATTTTGATAATGTAGGGT
>DATKYS010000031.1 GCA_035528375.1 bacterium | reverse complement strand
GGTCGGTGACCACGCCCGCCACGGCCGAGGCGGCCACGGTGGCGGGCTAAGCCAGGATTATCTGGGCCTCCTTGCAGCCCATCCGCCCCTTGAAGTTCCGGGTGTCCGGTACTCATCTTCGATGGAATGTCATAATCGGCGCCGGATGACGATCCTCATCTATCGGCGGCTCGGGAGTAGAACCATATGATGGTTCCAGGTAGAAATCACGCTTGCATTGATTGCATAAGACAGGGCTTTCATAATGTGATCCAAGACGTCCTTTTTGGTATACAAAGAGAAGTGGAAGACCGCAGTTGGGGCAATTCCAGGTAACTTTGTCGCCGTCGGCGATCACATCCGTTGGCGCACCGTTCCATTGGAAACGGCACACTTTGCCGTTCACCGGCGAAAAGGTCCAGCCCATCTTATCCCCCTTAGTTAAACGTCTCCCGTGGGTCGGTGACCACGCCGGCCACGGCCGAGGCGGCCACGGTGGCGGGCGAGGCCAGGATTATCTGGGCCTCCTTGCAGCCCATGCGCCCCTTGAAGTTGCGGTTGGCGGTGGAGAGGCAGACCTCGCCGGGCGCCAGGGCCCCCTCGTGGGCCCCCAGGCACGGCCCGCAGCCGGGGTTGAGAATCACCGCACCGGCGTCGTGGAGCGCGGCAAGCGTCCCGTCGGCCAGCGCAGCCGCGTAGACCCGCTCGCTGGCGGGCAGGACGAGGAGCCGTATCCCCGGAGCCACCTGTTTCCCCCGGAGAATCCGCGCCGCCTCGCGCAGGTCCGAGAGGCGCCCGTTGGTGCAGGTGCCGATGAGCCCCTGGTTGAAGGGCCGGCCCGCGATTTCAGCCACCGGGTGGACGTTGTCAACTTGGTGGGGCAGGGCGACTACGGGCACGAGAGCGCCGAGGTCCACCCCGTGCCGCGAGTGGTACTGCGCCCCCTCGTCGGCCCACAGGGCGTCCTCCTCCCTCCAGGAAACGCCGTTCTCCGCCATCCAGGCCCGCGCGACGCCGTCCACGGGGAAGGCGGCGTTCTTGGCCCCCATCTCCGCCGCCAGGTTGCAGACGGTCAGCCGGTCGTCCACGGTCAGGCCCGTGAGCCCCGGTCCGTCGAACTCCACCGAGATGTAATTCGCCCCGGCGGCCCCGATCCGCCCGATGAGGGTCAGGATTAAATCCTTGGCGTAAACGCCCTCGGGGAGCGTACCCGCGAGGTCGAAGCGGATGCTCGCCGGCACCTTGAACCAGGTCTCGTCGGCGATCCACAGCCCCGCCGTCTCCGTGCGGTCAATCCCGCAGGCGAAGGCGCCCAGCGCCCCGTGGGTCGGGGTGTGGGAATCGCTGCCCACGATGAGCCGGCCCGGCCTGGCGAACCCCAGCTCGGGGAGCACCTGGTGGCAGACGCCGCCCCGGCCGATGTCGAAGAAGGCGGCGATACCCTGCTCCGCGACGAAGCGGCGGATTTTGTCGTGGTTCGACGCCTCCTTCTCCCCCGGCGCCGGCACGGTGTGGTCCAGGACGACGACGATGCGCTCCGGCCGGTGGACGCGGGCCTCCTCGCCGGCGATGGCCCGGAAGTTGGCGATGATGGCCGCCGTGTTGTCGTGGGAGAGGACCACATCCGGCGAGGCGGTGACGATTTCCCCGCCAGAAACCTCCCGCCCCAGCCGACGCGAGAAAAACTTCTCGGCGAAGGTCAGAACACCCAAGTCAGTTTCCCGTAGGGTCGCCGTCGAAGGCGCCGTAATCGAAGGGCGGTTTGCCCTTCTTGTTCCCGGGGAGCTTGATCTCCCCGAATTTTTCCTCAAAACCGTTCACCGCCTGCTCGAGCCGCAAGCGCAGGGCCTTGGCGGCGATGGGCGGGAGGATTATCCGGCTGTGGACCAGCACCTTGCCCATCCCCGGCAGCGCCCGGGCGAAGTCAATCACGAACTCACCCGGCGTGACGGAGATGTGGACGGCGTTGGCGTACTTCCCGGCGGCCACCTCCGGGGGAAGGTCAATCTGGACCTTCTTCGGCTTTTCCGGTCCTTCCTGCATCTTCGGGCCTCCCTTTTCGCTCGGTTCGGCGCCAGCGTAGCAAAACCCCGGGCGCAAGGCAAGCCGCTGGGAATCGTTCGGTTAACGCCGCGGTAGTTGGACCCCCGGTTTCAAGGTAAACCGCTAAAGGGGGGTCCGCGGCGGACCCCCTTGCGATAAAACCCACCGAAGGCGCGACTCTACACCCGCAGACCCACACCGCCCGGAGAACGCAGCTCGGCTATCCGCTGGACCAGGTGCCGCGGCGGCGCCATCACGAAGAGGCACCGCTCGCCGCCCATCGCCCGGCAGGAGAGCTCCTCCGCCTTGAGGTCCAGTCCGAAGGCCACGGAGCACCACCCCGTCGAGTATCCGGCGCTCATGAAGCAGACCGGGTGGTTCGTCCTTTGGCCGTGGGCCAGGTAGCTCTCGGCCTCGAAGGAGTAGTGGTGGTAGTAGACCAGGGTGTAGTTCTCGTCGGGGGTGGGTCTGGAGATGGGCAGAATCTCCACCTTGGCCATGCCGGTGAAGGCGAAGTACACGGGTCCGGCGGCCAGGCGGTCAATGGGGTCCTTGGCGCCGGTGTTCTCGCAGAAGCGGATGCAGTCCTGTCGCCCCATCTGGTAGGCCAGCTCGTAGAGGATGAACTGGGCCGCGCCGCCGAACTTGTCCTTGAAGCTCTTTTGGAGGTAGAAGCTGAAATCGGCGGCGAAGATGAGGGAGTACCGGTCGGTGCCCTTGAGCGTGATGGTGCTCCGCTCCGGGTCGAGCTTCAGCGTGGCGAAGTACTCCTCCATCATCCGCTCGGCCTTCGCGAACAGAGGCGCGTACTCGTCGGGCGTGATGACGTACTTCAGCTCGGCCATGCGCGGGCGTCCTTTCACGCAGAAGGTGTGGTTCAGTCAAAGGGTCGGCCCGGGGGTGCCCCGAAAAATCATCATCGGGACCCGCCGCGGTTGGCCTCGTCCCTAAATCATGGTAGAAAGTACCAAATCTTACAGTAATTATCAACCACAATATTCACGGAAAAGGGGCGGGTCAGCCCGCCCCATGCCCGTCTTTTTTTAAAAAAACCGGCTAAAGCCGCGCGGCGACGGCCTCGGCCACTTCCAACGAGCCCGCGGCCCTATCCCGACCCACGACGTCGTAGGTCTTGGGCGCACCGGGGTCGGCGTAGAGCGCGAGGACCGCGTTCCAGATGCGCTCCGCCGCCCGCTCCTCGCCCAGCCACTGGAGCATCAACCGCCCGGCCAGAATCGTCGCCGTGGGGTTGACCACGTACCGGCCCGCGTACTTGGGCGCCGAGCCGTGGTTCGGCTCGAAAACGCCGTAGGAGTCGCCGACGTTCGCGCTGGCCCCGAAGCCCAGCCCCCCCACGAGCTGGCACCCCTCGTCGGAGATGATGTCCCCGAACATGTTCGTCGTGACGATGACCTCGTAGAACTGCGGGTTCTTGATGAACCACATCGCCGTGGCGTCCACGTTCTCCTCGCTCGTCTTAATCTCCGGGTACTCCTCGGCCACCTCCCGGAAGACCTCCAGGAAGAGCCCGTCGGTGGCGCGGATGACGTTGGCCTTGTGGACGGCGGTGACGAGCTTGCGGCCGAACTTCCGGGCGTGCTCGAAGGCGGCGCGGACGATCCGCTCGCACCCCCGGCGGCTGAACACCCGGCAGGAAATCGCCACGTCGTCCAGGTCCGCGAAGCGTTCCAGGTTCGGCAGGATGCCCACCAATTCTTTCGGCATGGGCCGCGCCTCGACCGCAGAGTAAAGCCCCTCCGTGTTCTCGCGGAAGATGACCATGTCTATGTCGTCGCGGTAGTTCAGCGGAACGCCGGGGATGGCCTTGACCGGGCGCATGTTGGCGTAGAGGTCCAGGCGTTGGCGAATCTGGAGGATGGCGCTCTTGAAGCCCTTGACGCCGGGCTTCGAGGTGATGGCGCCGAAGTAGCAGGCGTCGGTGGACTCCAGCGCTTCCCAGGTCTCCGGCGGCACCGTGTTCCCCTTGGCCTCCCACATGCACCAGCCGGCGTCCGCGTCCACCCACTCGATGTCCAGGTCCAGGGCGTCGAAGACTATCATGGCGGCCCGCATCACGTCGTGGCCGGTGTCGTCGCCCGGTATGCGGCATATTTTGTGGCCCACTGAAAGCTCCTTGGGTGAAGGGGGGTCGTTCGAGAACGCGCGGATATTAGCACGGGTTTCTCAACCCGGCAACCATGAAAAAGGGGCGGTGAACCCGCCCCGCTGTGCCGTGACAAAGACCTGAACCGGCCTATTACTTCTCGTAGAGAGCCTTTATCTCGCCCCAGGTGCATTCTTCAATACCAGGAAGGCGCATGTTCGCCTTGTCCCACCACTCGGTGATGACCCACCGACCGTCCACCTTCGTGAACTCCATGTCGAGGTAAGCATTGGCCGGGTAGATTATGTCTTCTTCCTCGACGTGCACGCGGACTTCGTACTCAATATTCTCGACCTTATAGGTCTCCACCCCTTCTTCGGGCTCGGTAACCTCGGAGAGGTCCAGTTGCACGTCCACGTTCTCCGCCCCGACGGCGTTGAAAAGGTTGGTCACCGCCGTTATCTCCTCCGTATAACCCCAGGATGGCGGTATATCATGTCCCCCACCCACGTCCTGAGGGTCGAAGTAGAAGGTAAACTCATCCTCGTCCAGCAGGACTCTATAAGTGTCCATGTCCCCGTCATTCCACACGTCCACGAACAAATTCAACACCCCGAGGACCGTTGTCGTGTCGTAACCGTCGCCGTCGCCGTCCGTGCTGGTGGTGCAAGAAAGGCAGATGAGCAGAGCCGCGGCGGCTATCGAAACGTACTTGCCCATTTCCCACTCCTTAGAAACAGGCCTTTATCGCGCCCCAGGTCGTCTCCGCCACCAACAATCTATAAGGAACCTTATCCCACCAGTCGGTGATGACCCACCCGCCGTCCGCATACATGAGCTCCATGTCGAGCAGACCCACGGCCAGGTAAATAATGTGTTCCTCAGCCTCCACATACACACGAACATGGTAAGGAATATCCCTAGCCGTGTATGTAACCACATCCTCCTCGGGCTCGGTGACGCCTTCGAGGTCCAGCTCCACGTCTATGTTCTCCGCTCCGACGTATTCGAATAAATTAGTGACCGCCGTTATCTCCTCCGTATAACCCCAGGAGGGCGGTATATCATGTTCCCCCCCCATGTCCGAGGGATCGAAGTAGAAGGTGAAGGTGTCCTCGTCCAGCAGGCCCTTGTAAGTATCAATGTCGCAGTCGTTCCAAACATCCAGGAAAAGGTTCAGCGTCCCGAGGACCGTGGTCTGGTCGTGCGGGACGCCCTCTTCGCCACCCGTCCCGGTGGAACAGGATACCAGAAACACCACGGCGGCCAGCGCCGCGAAAACAGACGCGCGCATTTATACCTCCACTACTGGGGCGCCTCGGTCTCCCCCTCCGGCGCGGGTTTCTCCGAATCGCCCGCCAGAGCCTCGTTCACCTTGTCCACCTTCTCGCCGACCTTCTCCAGGTTCTCGTCAATGGTCTCCTGGAGCTCGCCGAGCTTCTCCGCCAGGCCGGTGGTGAGCTCGCCGATTCCCTCCTGGAGGGCGGGTATGAGCTCGGTCATGGCCTTGACGCAGACCGTGCCGAACTCCGCGGCCAGCACGGCCATCTGGAGGCCCATCTCCGCCATCCCCCGGCCGAGAGCCTCGCCCCACTGGGCCCAATCCTCGCCCAGCTCGTCCTTGAGGTAACCTGCCACGGCCCGCTGGCGGTCGGCGTCCTTCTCAAGCGCCTTGCCGTAGTCCTCGAACTGCTCGGGGCTGACGCCGTAGTCCTGAAAAACCTTGTCGGCGTCGGCGCCCTTGAAACCGGCCTTCATGAGGTCCACGGTCAACTTGGCGTAGGTTTGGTCGTCGAGCTCGGTCTCCCCCCCGCAGCCGGCGAGGATGACCGCCAGACAGAGGATGGGGAAAAGGTAGCGCAACTTCATGCCGCCCTCCCGTGAAAAAGATGCATCTCCCGATTTCAGTATAACAGAAAGTCAATCCGCCTTCGACGGCGGCGCCGAAACCGCCTCACACTCCAGGAGGTAGCGCTTGACCTTCTTGGTCGAGGTTTTGGGCAGCTCCTCGTCGCGAAGCACCAAGTCCTTGATGCGCTTGAAGGAGGCGAGCTGCTCGTTGACGCGCCCCACCTCGCGACGCAGGGTCTCGCGGATTTTGTGCTGGTCCAGCGTGTAGCCCTTCTCCCGGGCGCCCAGCTCGAAGTGCTCGTAGTCGGGCACGATGACGACCGACACGTCCTCGCGGCCGGTCTTTTCGTTCCGGCGGCCCAGGACCACGCACTCGGCGACGAAGGGGCTGCGCGACAGCTTCTCCTCGATCTCCTCCGGGTAGACGTTCTTGCCGGCGGCGGTGACGATGACGTTCTTCTTCCGCCCGGCGATGTAAACGTAGCCGTCGGCGTCCAGCCAGCCGATGTCCCCGGTGCGGAACCAGTATTTCCGATGCTCGGGGGGAACCAGGTCCACCCCCGGCCCGGCGGCGTAGAGGAGGCGGTCGCGTAAAATCTTCACCGCCGGCGGGTCGGCCTCGAAGAAGACCGCCGCGTCGGCCTCGGGATTGTCCAGATAGCCGGGCATGATCTGGGGCCCGCGGAAACAGAGCTCCCCCCGCCCCTCCTCGTCGGGCTCCAGGACCATCGCCTCCGTGCCCCACAGGCACGGCCCCACGGAGGCGGGCCGGAGGTCCGGTGTCCCGGCGAAATCCACCGCGTCCACGGGGCTGGTCTCGGTGAGGCCGTAGCCCTGGCAGAGCGGGAACCCCAGGTGGCTGAAGCCGCGGGCGACGTCGGGATCCAGGGCGGAGGCGCCGGACATCATGATCCGCATCTTGCCAAAACCCGCCTTCTCGCGCAGGCCCCGGAAGATGCCCCGGCCCCAATTCACTTTGAGCACCGCCCGCCCGGCCTTTACCACCCCCAGGCTTGCGGAGAAGGCCGCCCGCTTGAGCGCCGGCTGCTTTTTAACGGCGTCGTGGATTCCGGCCAGCAGCTTTTCGTAAAGAAGCGGCACGCCGAGGATGAGGGTGCCCTCCCCGTCGCGAACCGCGGCGATGATGTCGCGGCTCTTGAGGCTGGCGGCGTAAATGACCCGGGCGCCGGAATAGAGCGGCATCAGGAAGCCGCAGGTGCTCTCGAAGGTGTGAAAAAGCGGCAGCACGCTGACGAAGGTGTCCCCGGGGCCTGTGTGGACACGCTGGTAAAGCTGCTTGATGTTGGCGACGACGTTGCGGTGCTCCAGGCGCACCGCCTTGCTCTTGCCCGTGGTGCCTGAGGTGTAGAGGATGGAGCAGGTGTCGGTCGGAGAAGGGCGTGTGGTAGGGGATTCGACGTCGGGGACCGGCCGGCCCGGAACCGCCGGGTCCCACGCGTCGAGGACGATGACGTGCTCCAGGTCGGGGTAGTGGTCCCGCTGCTCGTCCACGTCGAGGCAGACCTTCTGTTCGGCGACCAGGACCCGGGCCCGGCTGGCGCGCAGGATGTGGCCGTACTCCGAGGGGGTCAGGAGCGGGTCTATGGGCACGACCACGGCGCCCGAGTAAACCACGCCGCAGAAAGCGACGCCCCAGCCCGGTTTGTTGGAGGAGAGAAGCGCGACGCGGGTACTCTTCTCCACTCCCAGCCCCCGCAGGTGGGCGTTGGCCGCCAGGACCCGCCGGACAAACTCGCGACCGCCGACGGATTTGAGCCCGCCGGCGAAGTAGCCCAGGAGGAAATCCGCGTCGGGATAGCTCTCCCCGCGACGGTCAACCAGCTCGGCCACCGTGGCGGGGTAAGCCAGAAGGTCCGGCGTGCAGGCGCTTTTGGTCATCAATCCTCCGTCGTCGGAGTTGAAATGGAGACGAGGGGTTTTGCCAGAGGCATAGCTCGCTTCGCTCGGTTAAACCCCTTGCCTCTAAACGTTGTGGTTCGTTCAACGCGCCCCGGCCCACTCGGCGCGGAGGGCCTCCGGCGAGGAGAAGACCCGCTCCACCTCGGCCCAGTCGCCGTCCTGGATTTTTCGGGTCGCCTCGCGCAGTTCCTCCCGGTGCCCCTCCCACCAGCGGGCGTACTCGGCGTCCAGCCCGGCCGCCGCCAGTTGGGCCAGCACGGACTGGCCGCTGCACAGGACCGCCTCGGGGTAGTCGCCGAGCAGGCTTTTACCGTAGTAACCCTCTTCTTCGGTCACGCGCCCCAGGAGGTAGTCCCGGTAATCGGCGAGCTCGCCGGGAACGTAGCGCCCGCCGTCATAGACGAAGACCCGGTCAATGAAGCTCGCCCGGTAGGCCCGTCCGACGACGAAGTCGGGCGCGTAGGCGGTGAAGGAGAAGATTTCGGTGACGCCGTCGGAGTCGGCGTCCAGGGCGAGGGGGGCCAGCATCGGCTCGTAGTAGAGCTCCGTCAGTCCCCCGGGCGTGGGCTCCAGGACGACGAGACCGAAACAGATGAGCGCGTCGTTCCCGCCGGTGTTGGTGGGGATGACCACCTCGGGGCGGCCGTCGCCGGTGTAGTCCTCCAGGCTCAGGCTCTCCCCGTAAAAGTCGGTCTCGTCGGAGTCGGGGTAGACGTCCACCGGCACGCGCCCTTCCCGTGTGCTCCCTTCCAGCCGGTAGAGGCGGACCTCCCCGAAGGGATCGAACCAGCCGAACCTGCGCCGCAGCGCCTCGACTGTATACCCGTCGCCGTCCAGCTCCAGGGGAAGGGAGACGAGGTCCTCGTCGAGCCCCCGGACCACGGTGAAGCCGTCGAGGCCGAATCCCAGGACGACCTCGTCGTTGCCGGCGGTCTCGACCCGCCGGAGGGTGACGACGCACTCCGGCCGGTCGTCCCCGTCAACGTCCTCGAAGCGGGCGTCATAGCCCAGCGGCTCTGAGTACCCCGCGGGGTCGTAGACCCACACCCCGTAGGTGTCCTGCAGGTGCCAGTCCACTCCCGGGGAGAGGCTGTCGTCTATGTAGTGGAGCTCCAGGGCGTCGAAGCGGTTGAGGGGATCGGAGGCTTCCCGGACGGCGTCCACGCGGTAATAGCCGCAGTCCTCGAAGACGGTGTCCGTCTCGAAGGTGGAGGTTTCCGGGGGCGGCGGCTCGGGGTCCTTGAACTCATCCGGCACGGGGAGGGGGTTCGCGGCCGCAGCGAGGGAGAAAACGAGAATGACCAACCCGACCGACCGCATCAGACCACCACCAGCACGGAGCAGTCCAGGTCCTCCATGAGCCGGACGGCCAGGTCGCTCTTCATGATGCGGCCGATGCTCCGCCGCCGGTGCCTTCCGAGGACGATGAGGTCCACCGCCTCGTTGTTGGTCAGGTTGACGATCTCGATGTTGGGCCTGCCGGTGAGCACGTGGCCCGTCGTCCCCACGCCGACCTCCGCCCCGAGCCTGAGGACGTACTCCACGTTCCCCTCGGCGGCCAGGCGCATGTCCCGCTCCACCCGCGCGCGCTCCTTCTCCGACTCGCCGCTGAAATCGCCCAGGACGCCCGCGTCTATCACCGAGAGCACGAGGACCCGGGCGTCGGTCTTCTTCGCCAGGTCGAAGGCGACCTCGGCGGCGCGGACGGAATACTCGCTGCCGTCCGTCGCGATGAGGATTTTCTTGAACAAACCCCACCTCAGCTTTCCATGTTCGGATCGGCATCCACCATAGGCACGAAGAGGACGCCGGTGACCCGACTTTCGGACAGTCCACTCCCGGTGACTTTAAAAAGGACGAGTTCCTGAAAAGGGTAACCGCCGATGGGCGCCGCGATGCTCCCGCCCGGGGCGACCTGACCGCCGATGGCCGGGGGCAGTTCCTGGGGGGAGCAGGTGAGAAGGGCCGCGTCGAAGGGAGCCTCCTCGGGCCAGCCGGAATAGCCGTTTCCCAGCCTCTGGTGAACCGCATCGGCGTATCCGGCGGTCTCCAGGTTCACCCGGGACCAGCGGTGGAGCTGGGGGACCAACTCGATGGAGAACACCTCCGCCCCGCACTCCGCCAGAATGGCCGCCTGATAGCCTGAGCCAGTGCCAATCTCCAGGACCCGCTTCCCCGGCCCCGGCTCCACGAGCTCGGTCATCAGCGCCACGATGTAGGGCTGGCTGATGGTCTGGCCGTGGCCGATGCTCAGGGGGCGGTCGTCGTAAGCCGCCCAGACCTCCGATTTCGGGACGAAGAGCTCCCGGGGCACCTCGCCCATCGCGGCGAGAACCCGCTCATCCCGAATGCCCCGGACGCGGAGCTGCCGCTCGACCATGCGGCTCCGAGCGGCGGCGAGGGAGTTCCGTCGCTCCACCCCTACCCCGAATCGTTGAGAGGGCCGTCGTACACCGTACCGAATTTTAGTGTACCAGAGAATCGGTCCGCTTTCCACGCCGCACCGCGGTGTTGACAGTCCGGGTTCCCCTCTCTATACTGCCCTCGACGCCGGAGAGTCACGGGAGGTTCATCTTGGCCGTAGACCTGCGCGGGCGACACATCCTCTCCCTGAGGGACCTCACCCCCGAGGAGATTTTCCAGCTCGTGGAGACCGGCTACCAGCTCAAGCTGGAGCATCACCGGGGGCAACCCCACCCGCTCCTCGCCGGCAAGACCCTGGCCATGATTTTCCAGAAGCCGTCGCTGCGGACCCGGGTCAGCTTCGAGGTCGGCATGGCCCAGCTCGGCGGCCGGGCCATCTACCTCGGTCCCGACGACATCCAGTTGGGGAAGAGGGAGACCACCGAGGACATTGCCCTGGTCCTCTCCCGGTATGTGGACGGCATCATGGCCCGCGTCTTCGGCCACGAGATCGTGACCGGCCTGGCCCTGCACGCCCAGGTCCCCGTTATCAACGGCCTCTCGCAGTGGGCCCATCCCTGCCAGGTGCTGGGAGATTTCCTGACAGTCTGGGAGAAGAAGCGGCGCTTCGCGGGGTTGAAGTTCGTCTTCCTGGGCGACTTCAACAACGTGGCCCGCAGCCTGATTTTCGGCGGCCTGCAGCTCGGGGTGAACGTCCAAATCGCCTGCCCCTCGGAGATTCTGGACGAAAAGCCGCCAGACGAGTACGACGAGGTCATCGAGTGGGCGATGGAGAACGGCCCCAGGCACGGCGCCGTGCTGACCATCTGCAACCGGCCCCGGGACGCCGTCCAGGACGCCGACGTGGTCTACACCGACGTCTGGGAGTCCATGGGCGAGAAGGGCACGAAGACGAAGGACCTCTTCCGCCCCTTCCAGTTGAACGCCGACCTCTTCCACCTGGCCAAGCCCGACGCCGTCATCCTGCACTGCCTGCCGGCCGTCTATGACGAGGAGCTCACCTACGACGTGAGCCGCCTGCCCAACTCGGCCATCTTCGACCAGGCGGAGAACCGGTTACACGCCCAGAAGGCCGTGCTGGCGATGACGATGCGATAGGACGACCGGACGGCGGGAGGGGGGACGGTGCCGCCGTTCCCCTTGTTTTTTAAAAAAACCTATGAAGGAACCGTACTTCACCCCGAAAAACATCGCCGAGAGGGCCGCCGCCCTTCTCCGGGCCGCCGACGGATACCGGCGGGAGCCCCCCCGAAAACTTTCGGCCGACGAGACCGCCCTTTTGATTCTCGACATGCAGCGCTGTTTCCTGGAGGAGGGCTCCCACGCCTTCGTCCCCGGCGCCCCGGCCATCATTCCGCAAATAAACGCCCTGGCCGCCGCATTCAAAAACGTCGTCCTCACCCGGCACACCAACACGCGGGAAAATGCGGGCGCGATGGGCCGCTGGTGGCGGGACCTCATCGAGGACGGCGACCCGATGGGTGAGCTGGACCCCCGGCTGGACGCGCGGGGACTTGTCATCGTAAAAACCCAGTACGACGCCTTTTACGGGACGGACCTGGAGAAAATTCTCCGGGAGCGGGGCGTGTGCAACGTCGTCGTCTCCGGGGTGATGACCCACCTGTGTTGCGGGACCACCGCCCGCTCGGCCTTCGTGAGGGGCTTCGACGTATACCTCCCCGTGGACGCCACCGCCACCTACACCGAGGCGCTCCACCGCGCCAGCCTCCTGACGCTGTCCCACGGCTTCGCGGTTCCGCTGCTGACGTGCGACCTCCTTCGACTGCCGGGGGTTGATTCGTGAGAACCGCTCGGGCGGCCGTCGTGGGGTGCGGGCCGGCGGGGATCGCCGCCGCGATTCAACTGGCCCGGCACGGCGTCGAATTTTTCCTCTTCGAACGGGGGCGCCCGGGCGGCCTGCTCTGGAACGCCCACCGGGTGGAGAACTATGCCGGCTTCCCCGGGGGCATCCCCGGCCCGGACCTCGCCGAAAAATTCCTGTGTCAGCTCGGGGAGGGCGGGATAGTCCCGATTTCCGAGGAGGTATCCGGGGTGGAGAGGCGCGCCGGCGGTTTCCGCCTCCGAACGACCGGCGGCGGGTACGAGGCGGCGCACGTGGTGCTGGCGACCGGCACCCGCCCAAAGCCCTGGGACGGCCCCCCGGTCTCGCCGGAGTGCGCCGACCGGGTCCACACCGAGGTTTATCCCCTCCGCGGCCTCGCCGGGCGGAAGGTTCTGATAATCGGCGCGGGCGACGCCGCCTTCGATTACGCCCTGGGCCTGGCGCAGTCCAACGACGTGACGATTCTGAACCGGGGCCAGCGGACACGCTGCCTCCCGCTGCTGGAGCGCCGGGCGTCCCGGGAGCCCCGGATCAGCTACCGCGCCCAAACCTCCCCGGTGAAGCTCGCCTTCGCCGACGGCCGCCTTCTGGTACAATGCTCCGCGGGGGACGCGACGGTGGACCTCGAGGCCGACCACCTACTCCTGGCCGTCGGTCGGGAGCCGGACCTGGGCCTCCTGACCCCGGACCTTTCCGATGAAAACGGGCGGCCGGTCGCGGGGCTGCACGTTATCGGCGACGCGGCGGGGGGAAGGTGCCGCCAGGCGGCCATCGCCGTGGGGGACGGCGTCCGGGCGGCGATGACGATCGCCTTCGATTTGGACGAATCGCGATGAGGATAATCGCCACCAGCGGATCGGACGAGGTGGCCCGGGTCTTTCTGGCGGACCTGGGCTCAGGAAGGCTCGTCGAATTCGTGGAATCGGTCCAGCCGCCGCTGCCCCGCGAACAGAAGTGGGTTCTCTTGGTCTCGACCCTCCTGGGTTGCCCGGTGGGCTGCCCGATGTGCGACGCCGGGGGCGATTACCGGGGGGTGCTCTGTGCCGACGAGATTTTCTCGCAGATTGATTTTCTAGTCCTCCGGCGTTTTCCCGACGGGCGGGTCCCGGCGGAGAAGTTCAAGGTCCAGTTCGCCCGCGTGGGCGAGCCGGCGCTCAACCCGGCCGTGCTAGACGTGCTGCGCGGACTGCCGGGGAGGTACGAGGCGCCGGGGCTCCTGCCATCGGTCTCCACCGTGGCCCCGCGGGGAACGGGGGACTTCTTCGAGCGGCTGGCCGAAATCAAGGACGAGCACTATGGCGGCGGCCGCTTCCAGCTCCAGTTCTCCATCCACACCACCGACGCCGCGTTGCGCGACCGGCTGATTCCCGTGAAAAAGTGGGGGTTCTCCGAAATCGCCCGGTACGCCGAAAGGTTTCATCGGGAGGGCGACCGCCGCGTGACCCTCAACTTCGCCCTCGGCCGGGACGCGCCCGTGGACCCCGCGGTGATGCTGGACCACTTCGACCCGGAGCTTTTCCTCTTAAAATTCACGCCGCTCAACCCGACCTACGGCGCGCGGCGGCACGGCCTCGCCTCCTACATCGAGCCGGACGAGCCGGGGAAGCGGTACGAGATTCTCGACCGCCTGGAGGAGGCCGGCTACCGGGTGCTTCTGAGCATCGGGGAGCGGGAGGAGGACCGCATCGGCTCGAACTGCGGCCAGCTCCTCCGGCGCCACCTCGACGCCCGCGAGAAGCTCCGCGACGGCTACACCTACCCCCTCCGAAGGATCGTTTAGCGTGGAGGTCATCCTCGCCCGGGCCGCCGGATTCTGCTACGGGGTGAAGCGCGCCTGCCAGGTGGCCTTCGAGGCCACCCAGACCCACCCCGGAGGCGTGTCCAGCCTGGGACCGATAATCCACAACCCGCAGATGGTGGCCCGGCTGGCCGAAGCGGGACTCGGGGTCATCGAGGACCTCGACGCCGCACGGGTCGGGACGGTGCTCATCCGCAGCCACGGCGTCCCGCCCGAAGTTTTAAAAAAACTGCGGGACCGTGGATTCGAGGTCGTGGACGCCACCTGCCCCCTGGTCCAGCGGGCGCAGAAACTGGCGAAGGGCCTCGCCGCCGAGGGATACCGGGTGGTCGTCATCGGCGAGCCGGAGCACCCCGAGGTCGCCGCTCTCGTCGCCTGGGCCGACTCGGGACGCCGCGAGGGCGCCGAGGGGGCCGTGGTGGTCCAGTCCACCGCCGACGTGGCCCGGCTGAAGCGCGGGCAGAGAATAGGCGTCGTGGCCCAGACCACGCAACTCGAGGAGGATTACGTCCGGCTCGTGGGCGAGCTGTTGAAGATTACCGACGAGCTGAAGGCCCACAACACCATCTGCGACGCCACCGCCCGGCGCCAGGCCGCCATGCTCGAGCTTTTAGACACGGTGGACGGCATGGTCGTCATCGGCGGACGCAACTCGGCCAACACCACCCGCCTCTACGAGCGCTGCCGCGAGAGGGGAAGCAAGGCGTGGCACATCGAGACGGCGGAAGAGCTCGAGCCGGAGTGGTTCGCCGGGATGGAGCGGGTCGGGGTCACCGCCGGCGCCAGCACCCCGGACTGGATAATCGAGGAGGTCGTCGAGCGCCTGCGGAGTTTTTAATCCGCAAGAGCTATATTAATAAACGTGCGGGTGTGGATACACCCCTACGCCCAACGAACACCGGACGTAGGGGCCGACCGACGGCGCGTCTTTCAGGTCGGCCCGCGGGCGGGTCAGGACACCCGCCCCTACGTCAATATTCAGCAAACCCGACCCGTAGGGGCGACCGGTAGGACGAGTCCTCCACGGTCGCCCGCGTTTCCCCTCCCCCCTCTGGGGGGAGGCTCGCCTACGGGTTAGGGAGGGGGGTGCAGTTATCCCCTCTCCCTCCCAGGGAGAGGGCTAGGGTGAGGGTCGGGGTTGGGAATACAGAAAACGCGGCGACCCGCAGGGGATTCATCCCACGGGGCCGCCCTACATCATTGCAGCTCGGGAACGAGGGCTGTATTAAAAAAGCGGCGGGGATTGGAATCCCCGCCCTACGAACATCACCAATCACCGCGCAACCCACCACCCGTCGGGCGCCGACGTCGCCGGCAGTTACGACGGGCGGGCCTCGCTCAGGTACTCGCAGATGTCGCGGACGCGGACGTCGGCCCCGGTGGTCTCGGCGGCCTCGGTGAGGTTGAAGAGGCAGATCGGGCACATGACGGCCACGTCCGACCCGCACGCCGCCAACTGACCGATCCGCTCCCGGGCGACCTCCTTGGACCTCGACGGGAAGAGGGATTCGATGGGCCCGCCGCAGCAGAGGGTGATGGTGCGGGAATAATCCGGCTCGCGCACTTCGGCGCCGGTGCTCCTCAACAGCGCCCGGGGCTGCTCGAGCACGTCCTCGTACCGGGCGTAAACGCACGAGTCGTGAATGACGACCGTTTTGCCCGTCGCCCCGTTCGTCTCCATCCCGCGCCGGGCGAGCACCTCGAGGTAGCTCTCGGCCCCGATGTCGAAGCCCTCGATGAGCTTCGGGTACACGTCACGGAACATGTTCAGCGTGTGCGGGTCCACGGTGATGACCCGACGGACGCCGCGGCGTTTGAGCGCGTCGCGGACGCGCCTGGCGTGGCGCCGGAAGACCTCCATCATGCCGTTGTCGTAAACGAGCGCCCCGGAGTAGAGCTCCTCGTCGGCGAGGTAGCCGAACTCGACTCCCGATTCCAGCAGGAGCTCCGCAATCGCGCGCAACCGCACATCGTAGGCCCGGCGTATTTCGGGTCGGCTGCGGGCCATGAAGAAGGACAGGTTGACGACCTTGTTGGCCAACCGACCGAGGCCCATGAGGTGGCGGATCGGTGAGTTTTCGAACCGACCCATCAGGTTAGCCATGGCCACGATGGACGGCATGAGCTGGTACATCAGGCCGGTGTAGAGCACCGTCTCGCCGCCCCGGGGAAGCTCCAGACCCTCCGCCCAACCGGTCATCTTCCGCTTCGACAGCGGGATGACGCTCTTCCTCAGGCGGAGGTTGTCCACCAAAATACCGATTATCGCACCCGTGGGCAGCGCCATGGTCAGTTCCTCGTGAGCTTGAAGACCTTCCGGTTGATGTAGGCGCGCAGGGTCTTGACGTTCTCGGTGATGTGGACCTCGGCCGGGCAGTTTTCCTCGCACATCCGGCACAGAAGGCAGCTAAAGATGGTCTCGGCGTTCTCGATCACTTTGGACTCGAGGCCGACGACGACGTAACGGAAAATCGCACGGGGGAGAAGCTCCAGGCCGATGGGACACACCGAGGTGCAGATCCCGCAGTTCATGCAGTCCCCGGCGTTGAAGTCGGCTGCCCGGACCTCTTCGATGAACTCCGCGCTGACTCTTGCCATGCCGCCCTCTCACTTTCGACCGCAGAGAAACTCGGTAAACCGCCCCCGCGGCCCGCCCACCCTAAAATCACGGTGGAGAGCTACCCCCCGCTCTCCGGCTTGACCTTCACCCGGTACCGGTAATAACCGTCCTGGCCCGCCTTTCCGGTCTCCTCGACGAGCTTGTAGCTCCACATCGCCATCACCCAGCGAACCACCTCATGGGTTGGGTAACCCAGCTTACCGGCGATTTCAGGGATGGTGAGCGGCTCCGCCGAGAGTATCTCGAGGATGCGGTCCCTGATGGCCATCTCGTCGCGCATGACCTCGGCTGGATTCCGCGTGATACGGTCGCTCACCCGACGACCTCCCGGACCAGAGCCTCGATGGACGCCCGAATCTGGCGGTCGGTGAAGCCCTCGATGTCTATGGCGCCCTCGGGGCAGACGGGCACGCAGGGACCGCCGCCCTTGCACAACGCCGCGATGACGTGGGCGACCTCACGGCCCTCGCAGGTTATCCGATCAATGGCCCCGTAGGGACACACCTCGGCGCACTTGCCGCACCACGTGCACTTCTCGGCGTCCACCACCGCCACCAGTGGCTCGAGGTCCACGTAGCCCTTCATCAACAATCCGCCGGCCTTGGACACCGCCGCCAGGGAGGAGGCGGTGCTCTCCGGCAGATTCTTCGGCCCCTGCGCGGTCCCGGCGATGAAGACGCCGTCCACCAGCGTCTCCACCGGGCGCAGTTTGGGGTGTATCTCGTTGAAGAAGCCCTCGCGGCCCACGGGGAGCTTGAGTGTACCGACCAGCCCGTCGTTGGCGCGCGGTACCATCCCGGTGACCAGCACCACCAGGTCGGCGCCCAACTCGAGCTCCTCGTTCCCGGTGAGCTGGTCCCGGACCCTCACCCGCAGCCGGTCGCCGGCGGGCTCCACCATCGGCGGCTCGGCGTCGTCGTAGCGGAGGAAGACGACCCCCTGCCGCCGGGCCTCTTCGTACAGGGTCTCGTACCAACCGTAGGTGCGCATGTCGCGGAAGAGGTGGTAGCGGTGGATTCCGGGCTTCCGCTCGGCCAGTTTCAACGAGGTGTGGACCGCCGCGGTGCAACAATAACGCGAGCAATAGGTGTGGGGGTTCGGCAGGTCCTCGGAGGCCTTCTGCCGACTCCCGACACAGTGGATGAAGACGACGTCCCCGGCGGTTATCTCCGCCGTCGGATCGGCCAGTCGCTCCTCCAGCTCCGGCAGGGTGACCACCCCGGGCGAGCCGTACCCGAATTCGCCATCGCGCGGCGGGTAGGGGTCGAACCCGGTCGTTACGATGATGGCCCCGACCTCGAGAGACAACGTCTCCCCGCCGGCGCGCACCTTGACCGCGAAATCCCCCAGGGTGCCGCCCTTCTCGATCAGCTCGGCGTCGGTGAAGAGGGTCACGTTCTCCCGCTTTTTCACGCCGTCCACCAGCTCCGCGATGAGCTCTCGGCCGTCCCGGTCGTTGGGGGACATGACCCCCCAGCGGGCGGTCCAGCCCCCCGGCTCCCGCTCGCGCTCGACGAGGAACACCTCGAGCCCCAGGTCGGCCAGAAGCGTCGCCGCGCGCAGACCCGCCACCCCGGCCCCTACCACCAGGACTCGGGGCCGCGTCACGATGCGCAGGGTTTCCAGGGGTCGGCTGTGGAGGGTGCGGGCGATTCCGGCGCGGACCAGCCGGATGCCCTTTTCCGTGGCCGCCTCGCGGTCGCCGCGGTGGACCCAGGAGTCCTGCTCCCGCAGGTTGACCTGTGTGTAGCAGTAGGGGTTGAGCCCCGCGCGCCGGGCCATGCCCTGGAAGGTGTAGGTGTGCAACTTGGGCGAGCAGGAGGCGATCACCAGGCCGTCGAGCTTCTCGTTCTTTATATCCTCGATTATCTCCTGTTGGGCGGCGTCGGAGCAGGTGAACATGTGGGTTCGGGCGACCGCAACCCCGGGCTCACCCTCCACGGCCCGGCGGACCTTCTCCACGTCCACGTAGTCGGAGATGTTGCCCCCGCAGTAGCAGACGTAAACGCCGATCCTTCTCTCTTTCGGGCTCATCGTTTCTTCCGTATCCGTTCCACGTGGGCGGCGGCCAGGGCCGATGCCGCGCCGGCGTGGAGTATGCTGTCGGGTATGTCGCGCGGCGCCGAAGCGGCGCCGGCCACATACACGCCCTCGATGCTGGTTCGACCGGGCTCCAGCTCCGCCTCCACCTCCCGGACGAAGGCGAAGTCGTCCGTCTCCAGGCTCCCCTCCTTGAAGATGGACAGCGCCTCGGGGTTGGGCAGCAGCCCCACCGAGAGAACGACGAGATCGTGCTCCGCCGTTTTCGTACCCCCGGCGCCGGCGAAATCCTCGTAGAAAAGCTTCAGGTTTCCGCCATCCAGGGGCTCGATGCGACCGACCTTGCCCTTGACGAAGTACACCCCCATCCCCCGCGCCTGCTCGTAGAACTCGTCGTACCCCTTCCCGAAGGCGCGGATGTCTATGTAATAGATGGTAACGTCGGCCAGGGGGATGGCTCCCATGATGAGCTGGGCCTGCTTGAGCGAGTACATGCAGCAGACACGGGAGCACAGCGGCGTGCCATCCTGGCGGTCCCGCGAGCCGGTGCACATCACGAAGGCGATGTTGTCGGGCTGCTTGCCGTCGGAGGGTCGGATCACGTGGTTGTAGGGGCGGGTGGGTGAAAGCAGGCGGTCCATCTGCATGGCGGTGATGACGTTCGGGTGTTTCCCGAAGCCGTAGGTGAGCTTACGATGGGGGTCGTAGAGGTTAAAGCCGGTGGAAACGATGACCGAGCCCACCTCGAGGGTCTCCAGCCTTCCCTGACGGGACAGGTCCACGGCGTCGGCGGGGCAGGCCTCGACGCACTCCCGGCACTCGCTGCAACCGCCGCAGTCCAGACAACGGTTGGCGCTGTACCGGGCCTGCTCCTCGGTGAAGGTAAACTGGAACTCGTCGAAACTCCTGATGCGTTCTCGGGCGTCCAGCTCGGGATCGAGAACCGGGTCCCGCCGGGAGACGCCCGCCGTGCGGCGCATCACCACGGAGCTCTCCACCACCGGTAGCCGGGTGTCGAAGGGCACGTCCAGGGACTCCCCGCGCAGGTAGCGGGCGATGTAGAAGGCCGCCCTCCTGCCCTGCCCCATCGCCTCGTTGATCATGGAGGGGCCGGTGACCGCGTCGCCGCCGGCGAAGATACAGGGCTCGCCCGTCTGGAGGGTGCGGCGGTTCACCCGGACCGTCTTGTCGGGGTTCAGAACCAGCTCCCCAGCGAAGGGCGTCGTGTTCGGGAGCAGCCCGACGGAAAGGACCGCCAGCACCGCCATGTCTGTGGGGATCACGGTTTTTTGATTTTCGTCGGTGGTGTACCCGGCCACGCCCCCCCGGGGATTGAACTGGATGGAGTCCACCTTGAGGCATTCCAGCCCCAGGCCGCCTTTTTCCAGGGTGACGACGCGGTTGATCGCCGTGGAATGGTAGACCTTGACGCCGTCGGCCTCCGCCTCGGAAACCTCCCAGGAGTGGGCCGGCATCTTCTCGCGGGGCTCCAGGCAGACCGTGGACACCTGGACCGCCCCCAGACGCAGCGCCGTCCGGGCCACGTCCATCGCCACATTGCCGCCGCCGACGACGACGACCTGACGCCCCACCTCCGGACGTTCGCCGGAGGCCGCCTGGCGCAGGAACGTCATGCAGTCCAGGACATTGATGAACTCCTCCCCCTCGATGCCTATCATCTGCGGCGTACCGGCACCCACGGCTACGAACACGGCGTCGTACCCCTCGTTCTTCAAGGACACCGGGGAATCCACGCGGTGGTCGGTCAGAATTTCCACACCCAGGGCGGTGATGTTCTTGATGTCCCGGTCCAGCACCTCCTTGGACAGCCGGTAGGTGGGGATGGCGTAACGGAGCATCCCGCCGGTCTGCTCCTCGGCCTCGAAGATGGTGACGCGGAACCCGGCCCGTGCCAGGTGGTACGCCGCGGTGAGCCCGGCCGGACCGGAACCGATAACCGCCACCTTTTCCTTCCGCATCTCCTCCGGCGGCCCGTACTCCGGCTCCGGGTGGGCGGCGTAATAGCGGTCCACCATGAAGCGCTTGATGGCCCGGATGGGGACCGGGCCCTCGTACCCGCCGCGGGAGCACGCGGTCTCACAGGGCGAGTAGCAGGCGCGGGAAAGGCTTCCCGGCAGCGGAGCGTCCTCCATGTGCAGATGGAAGGCTTCGTCGTATCTCCCGGCACGGACCAGCGAAACGTAGCCGTGTGCCTTGACCCCCGCGGGGCAGATGTAGGTGCACGGCGAGAGCCCGCGGCGGTCTATGACGGCCTTCTTCGGCACCGCCTGGGGATAGGGGATGTAGGCCGCCCGCCGGGGCGCCAGGCCGAAGTTGAACTCGTCCGAAATGGAAACCGTACAAACCGACGCGCATTCACCGCAACCGGTGCAGGCGTCCTGGTCCACGAAGGTGGACTTGTGGTAGAGACGGGCCAGGAAGCGACCGTCGCCGGAGGGAACTATCTCCTCGACCCGGCTGTACGTGGCCAGGGTGACGTTGGGGTGGTGCGCCGTGGCGGCCATCTTGGGCGTGGAGATACAACTCGCGCAGTCCAGGGTGGGGAAAACCTTGCTGAGAAGGACCATCTTCCCGCCGATGCTGGACTCCTTCTCCACCACGAGCACCCGGTAGCCCATATCCCCCAGGGTCAAGGCGGATTCCATCCCGGCGATACCCGCGCCGACGATTAGAACGTCGTAATCCATCAGATTTTCTATCCGCTTTCCAGGGCGTTCAGGGTCTTGGAAAAGTTCTCGATGTGCGAGACGAAGGACTCGGCGCAGACACTACAGATAGCCGCCATCTTCAGGCGCCGGGGGTCGTACCCCTTCCCCTTGAGGAGCTCCTGGGCCTCGGTAAAGACCTTGGCCGTGCGGTTGGTGCAATCGGCGACGAAGGTGCAGTCCGTCCCGTCGGCGGCGATGAAAACGCCGTCGAAACCCGTCTCGACGGCGAAAAGCACCCAGTCCGGCCGGATGCCGCTGGAGCAGGGGACGTTGAGCACCGCCACCTCGGCGGGGTAGTGCATGTGGGAGCCGCCCGCCAGGTCTATTCCCGGGTCGGAGATGTTGACGGTGGAGAAGACCAGAATCCGCGGTCCTGCGCCGTTTTTAGCTTCCTCAGCGGTCACTACTTACCCCGACGGACGAAGATGCGCCAGAAACCGGCATCCTCAACGGTCCCCAGGTACTCGTGACCTACTTTCTTTGCCCAGAGCGGGAGGTCACTATTGGTGCTCTCATCGGACGAAAGAACCTCCATCACGCCCCCCATGGGCACCGAGGGGATGGCCCGCTTGGCTTCTAAAAGCGGCCCCGGGCACGCGGTTCCGCGCGCGTCAACCTCTTTATCAACTTTCAGGTTCTTGAGCTCGCCGGTATCCATAAATCTCCTTGCCAAAGGGTGAATCGCCGACCTCGGGTAGTGGGGTTTAGAACGTGAGGACGACGTCCGCTTCCTCGGCATCGCTGACGAAGGTCGCCACGCCGCCGAACTCGACGCCTTCGATGAAGTCGTCTTTGGTGACGCCGACGATGGGGAAGGCCGCCGAGCAGGCGATGAACTTGGCGCCGCCGTCCTGCAGCACCTTGATGAACTCGAGCAGCGTCTTGGGCGCACCCGAGAGCTTGATCTTCTCCGCACCGCCCTTACGGATGATGTTCAGGCCGCTCATGGTGAAGAACAGGGTCAGTTCCATCTCCATGGCCAGGGCGCCCGAGCCCAGCATGAACGGGGGGAACGCCTTCTGGGGGTCGTCGGACCCGCAAAAAATCAGCATCTTAGCCATTCACAACCTCCCGTGAGTTGACGGCATACGACAAAGGAACACGTGATTGCGCACGTACCCGGACAAAAGATAAACCCGCTGTATTAAGGAGAACGAAATTTGGAAAGACTAACGGGATTAACTCTCGTCAGCAGGTTCATTGTACCATGCCCATATTCGTATGTAAAGAAATACCAACCCGGAAACAGGTTTTTTCAAACACTACCCCCCGCGCGGCGCCGCGTGGATTTCCCTCTCCCCGTGGGAGCGGCGCGCCGACGGGCTAGGGTGAGGGGCCGGGGTGAGGGGCAAATAAACGGGCAGGTGTGGACACACGCCACTACGCCCAACGAACACCAGACGTAGGGGCCGACCGACGGCGCGCCGTTCAGGTCGGCCCGCGGGCGGGTCTAAAGACCCGCCCCTACATCATCGCAACGTAGGGGCGAAAGTCACCTTTAAAGATGGTACTCCCCGCCCTCCGACCGACGAAAACCGATTTCATGTAAAATACCAGGAAAACGGGAGGGTAATGGCGGCGAAAATCCGAAAGGGCGAGGAGTAAGCGTGAAGGCTGAAACGAGCGCCCGCCGGGCTCCTTGCTGGGAATTGTGTTCCTGGGGCCTGTACGACCTCGCTAACACGATTTTCAGTATGTCCATCATCACCTTCTTCCTGCCCCAGTGGCTCATCAGCGACCAGGGCCTGCCCGACCTCGCCTTTCAGATCCCCTTCTCGCTCTCCATGCTCCTGGTCGGCCTGACCACGCCGTACCTGGGGGCGTTAGCCGACGAGCGGGGGGACCACCTGCGGCCCCTGCGCTGGCTGACGATTCTTTCCGTTTCGGCCACGGCCTTGATGGGCGTGGCGGTCAATCTGGGGCTGGCGCTCTGGGCGCGGGTGGGGCTGGTGATGCTTCTTTTGATCCCGGCCAACTACGGCTTCCAGGCGGCCCAGGTCTTTTACAACAGCCTGCTGCCCTCCCTGGCGCCGAGGGAGCTCCAGGGGAAAATCTCCGGCTTCGGGGTGGCGCTGGGCTATCTGGGCTCCATCGTCGCCTTTTTGTCCATCTTCCCGCTGACGCAGAGCGAGGTCATCCCCGGGTTCACCGGGCGCACCGCCGCCTTCATCCCCACCGCGTTACTCTTCGGGGTCCTGGCTATTCCCTGTCTTTTATGGGTCAAGGATCGGAGCAAGCCCAAGCCGCGACCGAGGGAGGGCGTCTGGAGGCGCTACGTCCAGGTCTTCAAAGATACGGCGGATTACCCCGGCCTCCGGCGATACCTGCTGGCGGCGTTTCTTTTCCTCGAGGCGGTCCACACGGTCATCAGCATGATGATGGTCTACATCCAGATGGTGCTGGGCCTGCCCGACGAGGAGAAGAAGCCGATTCTGGTGGCGGGGATTCTGGCGGCCATCGCGGGGGGGCTCGTGTGGGGGTTGCTGACCGACCGGTTCGGACCCCGGCGGGTGATAATCCTCACGCTCGTGGGCTGGATTGCGGCGATCGGAATCGGGGCCTTCGCGGCTAACCTGACCCTGTTCTACGGGGTGGGGGCGCTGACCGGGTTCCTGATGGCGGGCGTGTGGACGGCGATTCGACCGATGCTCCTACGGCTCGTGCCGGAGGAGAAGGCGGGGGAGTTCTTCGGCCTCATGGCTTTGGCGGGCAAGGCGGCGGCCGTCGTCGGTCCGCTCATCTGGGGCGGGATAACCCTTCTGGGGCGGGGAATCGCCCCCTTGAACTACCGCCTGGCCCTGGCGGCCATGGGGCTTCTCGTGACCGCGGGGCTGGTCGTCTTCCTCGGCGTGGAGAGGGCCCGAAAAAAGGGGTGACCTTTCCGGCCACCCCCGCGGCTGATTTGGCAACGTCATTAATCCAGGTCGTGTACCGCCCCGCAGAAGGGGCACTCGACGGTGGTCCAGGCGGAGTCAATCACGAACTCACCCATGCAGGCGTCGCACATGTACCACTGGAGGTGGTGCCCGCAGTTGGGGCAGGTAATCTCCACGTCGTCCGCCGACGCGGGGATGTTCGCGCCGCAGTTGGGGCACTCCCAGATTTCCTCGGCGGCGTTGAGAACGTCGGCGGCGAAGGCCAGGGCGAGGAGCAGGGCCAGGAGGATGAGGCGTTTCATGGGCGCTCCTTTGGCGAACGTATTACGGCAGTATAGCAGGCTTTGAGCCCGATTCCAAGCCGGGTGGGAAACCGAGAAACCGGTGCAATACAACCCCTCGTCTGGTAAAACACATTGAAGTAGCGCCAAATATTACGATGAAATATAAAAAAGGGCGGTAATAACCGCCCTTTCTTCGATATTTCCGGGTGTTACTCCTTTTTCAGAAGGAGAAACACCACCGCGACGAGGAGCATCGCCAGGATGAGCACCAGGAGAACCGGCACTATCTCGTACACGGTCCTGGTGACCCGCTCCAACTCCGCCGCCGCCTCGGGGCCGAAAACCCGCTGCTCCCCGGAGAAGGGGGCGTAGAGGAGCGTGGGAACCAGGAACACGGCGGTCAACAGCAGGGCGGTCAGGGCCAGGAACAGGCGGACCGTGCCGCGGTGGCGGACCCACGCGGCGATGCCCACCGCCGCGGCGACTGCGGAAAGCGCCACCAGCACCCAGTTGAACGATCCGCTGGAGACCATCGAACCCGAGGCTACTTTTCCTTCATCGTCAGGATGAAGCCGACGATGTAGAGGAGCGGCGCACCTATCAAGGTGATGTAGTAGAGAATATCAACGTTGACACCGAAGATGGGCAGGATGAAATAAACCGACAAGAGTAGCGTCGCGATACCTAACAGGGCGACGTTGAGCTTACCCGTCGAGAGCCAGGCGATGAGGCCGAGGATACCGGCCCCGCCGATAAGAATCGCTATCACCCACTGTAGAACGACTGCCAAGTTAATAATTAACATCTACGCCTCCCCGTCGGTAGTGAGTTTGGTCACCAGGTCGTTTTTTATAAAACCTGTACCCTGCGGGCAGTATAGCAAATTGCTATAATGGGGACAAGCAACGTGTCAGCCGCCGGAGGACCCGTGCTCATCCAGTACCTGCCGAAAATCCTCACCTTCCTCATCGCCGTGGCCGCGGCGCTGGTGTGGTCCAGGAGGCGGGAACCGCCGTTCCTGGTCCTGGCCGCCGGCTGCGCGGCCTGGTTCCTTTCGGAGCTCCTGCCCCTCTTCGATCTCACCAGCCCCACCCTCTACGGCATCTCGGTCTACGTGGGGTGGGCCGGCCTCCTGGCCATCCTGGCCGCGTTACTGCTGATGACGCGCAACGACGGGTGAGTCGGGAAAATCGGCCGAGCGCCAGTCGCCGCCGGTCACCGGCAAGGCGTCGGGCGGGATGGGGCGATCCGAGGGGAAGCGGTAGATCCAGACTGGAACGGTATCTCCACCACAGACGACCTCGACCGCGGAGCGTTCGAAGAGGCCGGGGCAGCCCTCGAGCCGGTCCATCTCCCCCAGGGCCGCGCGCGGATCGGCGAAGCGTAAAAGCTCGCCGTGGACCGGCCCCGGTCCGTCCAGGTAGAGGACGGGGTATCCCGCCGGTATCGGTAGGTGATAAAGGCGTCCCTCTAATAAAACGGCCGGCCCGCGGAAGACCGGCACGATTGAAGCGGCGTTGCGTTCGCCAAACGAAAACGCCGTCGGGATCGGTCATCCGCCCGCTACCGCCCCCCGCCGGCGCAGGCGCAGGCGCACCCGGCGCAGGCGCACGCGCAGGCGCATCCGCCACCCCCGCCCCCGCCGCCGGACCAGTGCCCCGACGAGGTGCTCACCGGAACGGGGTTGGTCACCGAGGTTATATTGCCGGTGAAGGAGCCCACGTCGCCCATGATGGACCCGGCGAAACCGGTCGCCCCCTTGGCCATCTCGTTGGCGAAATGGGAACCGGGGAGGGTCGGGAGCCGATCCGGGGCGCCGCTCGGTACACCGCCCGCCCCGCCCGTGGACGGCGCGCCCGAGTAACCCCCGTACCGACCCCACCAGTACGGGGTGTGCACGATGACCACGTCGTCGAAGACGCGGCGGGTCCGCCCGTCGAAATCATCGTCCATCATCACCCACTCCAGGTCCCGGTCCCAGTTCTCCACCTTGAGATTATCGTCGCCGGCCTCCTCCACCTGCCGCCAGGCCTTGGCGATTATCGCGCGGTAGTAGTCCCGGGTCTCACGCCGCGAGAAGCCCTTCATCTTTTTGTTCACGCCGTTGATGAGGTTTATGAACACCTTGCGGACCTCGGCCTGCTTCAGGGTGCCGATGTCGTCAATGCCGGCGAGGAATTCCACCTCGTAGGGGCGGAGCTTCTCCGGCTCGGCGTCGGCGCCCAGCGGCCGGGGCGCGGGGAGAGCCTTGAGTCGCAGGGGATCGCGACTGGTGACCTCCAGCCTCCCCTTCTTCAACAGGCCGAAGATGATGAGGTTCAGGACGCGGTCGAGCTTGAGCTCCAGCACGATTCCCGCCTCGACGGCGGTCAGGCCGCGCTTGATACCCACCCCCTCCACCGAGGCCGTGGGGGGCAGGTACTTGAACCGCCGACGGCGACGGCCGGTAAAGGAGAATATAGCGGAGAGGACGAAGAAGGCGATGGGTACCAGGCACCAGCCCAGAGTGCTGAAGATGCCGATGATGAATCCCCACAGCCACTTGAAGAATTCCTCGAGCGCGCTGGTCTCGTACACCGCGTCCTCGTCGAGGTATTTGCGCGGGAAGCTGACCCCCACGTTTTCGAGCTGCGACCCGGTCGGCGCCGCCGGGTCGTGCCAGACGAAGACGAGCTGCTGACTCTCCCCCTCGCCCAGGACGCCTGTGTAATCGAACTCGCGCTGGTGGTAAACCGTCTCCTCGGGGGTGACCCCCGCCGGGAAGACGATTTTCAGCGTCAGGTCCTCGGTGCCCTGGACGAAGTCGGCTCCGTACCACGTCGGGGCAAACTCCACCGAGGCGTAGTCCTCTTTTTCCGAATCGGGGTACACGAGGTGGTATAGCCTTATTTGGAAGACGAGCGTCGCCAGCTCGCCATCGTAGATGTACGGGTCCAGGTGTACCTCCACCCCGGGGTCCACGTACTCGCTCGTGTAGATGCCGGAGAGGGGGATGAGCGTCCCCTGAGTCGTGCAGGACTGGGTGTAGGCGTTAACGGCGTCGGGGTCCCGGTAATTTATGGAATCGGAGGCGACGGGCGGTGTTATCCAGGCCGCCGCCGTCTCCAGGTCATAGGTGTCCCGGGGCATCCCGATGTCCACGATGTCTATGGGCTGCACCCAGGAGAGGTTGACGAAGGTGACGGCGTAGTAGAGGTCGCAGGTGCCGTCGCGGTTGACGGCGACCGTGGCCTCCATCCGGGGCAGCTCGAAGGAGTACTGGGCAACGGCCGGTACGGCGAGAAAGGCGAGGATGAAAAGGAACGGGCGACGCACGTTGGAACTCCCGCGTGAGTAGGAAAGGTGATTTTAGCCCAAAGGCCCGCCCGGGGCAAGGGGCGTTGACAAGGGGCGCCGGGTCGCGTAAGGTTGCCCACGGACGATAAGGAGGCGGAATGAAGAAAGTCCTTGCGATTGCCGTAATCGGCGCCCTGGTCGTCCTTCCGGGGTGCGGCGTGAACGACGGCGACGGACCCGAGGATTACCCCGAGCTGAGCCTGGGCTGGGCCCGGCTCCTGGCCGAGGAGGTCCGGGACGCGGAGCTGCCCGGCGGGGAGCAGACCTACGTCTTCGCCGGCTTCGTGGATTCCGACGGGCTCATCGTCGGGGACGAGTCCCTCTACCACTTCTTCTTCGCCGAGCCCGGCGTCCTCGCCGACGCCGACGGCCTGTGGGTTACCGTGTACTTCTCCGGTGACACGGAGCACGCGACGGACGGGTGCGAATTCGAAACGCCCCTGCCGAAATTCTCCGACGCGGCTGCGTGGATCGAGGCGGCGGACGGCGCCCTCGAGGATATCGGCGGCGTAGAGTTCACCCACCGCACCTACGAGGTCCGCGAGGGGCACTACGAGTACGAGCCCCCCGACGCCTTCATCGTCCAGGTGGACTACTGGCTGGAGCCTGACGAGCACAAGGCAAAGGTCATCCTCGACGCCGAGACGAGCGAGATAATCCACGTGGAGGATTTCCGCTAGAGGCGTTGGGGGCAAGCGGCGGTTGAAAGAGGATATTCACCGCTAATGGTCGTTAAATATCGCGCCGCCCTCGTAGGGGCCGACCGACGGCGCGCCGTTTAGGTCGGCCCGCAGTTTATTCAAACACCCAGCCATCGTTGACGTACCTTGACGATATAAAAAAGGGCGACCCCCGGGCCGTCCCTTTTTTACGAGATCGGGACATCGCCGCGATAATCAGACGATGAGCACCCCCAGAACCTCGTTGGTGTCGGCGTCCACAAAAACGAAGGCCACCGGGTAGTAATTCTCGTCCGCGTACATGAAGTAGGCCATGTTCTCCGTCCCCGGGTAATCCCCGGAGTCGTTGGTGAAGACCTCCAGGATGCGGTGCACCCATTCCGCGCCGCCCGCGTCGTCGAGGGCGTCCTGGGCGGCCGTCACCCAAGGCTCGGCGTCTCGGTATCCGGGGATCTCCAGGGAATAGTCCCAAACGTCGGGGTCGTAGCCATGATCCCTCATGTTGTTATCGTCGTAAAAGACCGTCGAGCCGTCGTAAGAGACTTGAACGACGAGGTTCTCCTCCGCCGAGCTCACGTCCAACATACCGTAGAACAGCTCCCAGACGCCGTTCTCATCATTCTCCCCCGTGTCGGTGATGTCCCCGTTGGCGATGCCAATCAGGGAACCGCCAGCGAGCTCGGCGTCGCGGACCGGGTCGGCGATGTCCATGGCCCAGCCGAGGCCGTGGTCGTCGCCGTCACCGTCTCCGTCGCCGTCGCCGTCCCCGTCTGTGTTGCTGGTGCAACCCAGGAGCCCCACTCCGAGGACGAGCGCCAAAACCAAAATCAGCCTGTAAACCAACCTCATCGTGCCACCTCCATGGCTGAAAGGGTATTTATAGAATCTAGCGTAAAGTGGGTAAAATTTCAACCGGCGAGCACCAGGTAGGTCACGAACCCCGCGTAGACGGCGAGGAAAACCGCCCCCTCCCAGCGCGCGATGATTTTCCCGCTCCGGGCGAAGGGCAGTAGAAGGAGCGCCAGTAGAAGCCCCACGCCGGCGTCCACCCAGATGCCGTACCCCATCCCGGCCAGGGAAATCGGCGCCAGGCTCACCGCCCCGCCCAGGGCGAAGAGCAGGTTGAAGATGTTGGAGCCGATGACGTTCCCCACGGCGATGTCCGAGTGGCCCCGGATCATCGCCATCACGCTGGTGGCCAGCTCGGGCAGGGAAGTCCCCACGGCGACGACGGTCAGGCCGATGACCCGCTCGCTCATCCCCAGGATGCGCGCCAGCTCCTTCGAGCCGGAGATGAGCCAGTCGGCGCCGTAGAGGAGCCCGGCGATTCCGGCTCCGCAAAAACCGATGGAAAGGAGCCAGACGCCTGGACCGAGCTTGATTTTTTCCGGGGCGTTCTCGCGCCGCCGGGCCGTTTTCAGGCTCCAGACGGTGAAGGCGATTCCGCCGGCTACGGCCAAAAGACCCTCCCAGCGGGCCAGTACGCCGTCCAGAAAGAAGAGGGGGAAGAGGAGGGCGACGCCGATGAGGAGCGGGGCCTCGCGCTTCACCACGGTGCCCTCGACCTCGATGGGCCGGATGAGCGCCGAGAGGCCGAGCACGAGGCCGATGTTGGCCACGTTGGAGCCGAAGGCGTTGCCCAGGGAAAAGGCGCCCACGCCCCGGATTGCGGCGGTGGCGCTGACGGCGAACTCCGGCGCCGAGGTTCCGTAGGCCACCAGGGTCAGCCCGATGACGAAGGGCGGCACCCCGAAGCCCTTGGCGATTTTCGACGCGCCCCGCACCAAAAAATCGGCCCCGACGACGAGGGCGGCGAAACCGACGAGGATTTCCAACCAGAAAGGCATCCGGGTGATTCTACCCGTTCAGGACGGTAAAGGCAACAAAGGCGGCGTAGAGCGCTATGAGCACGCCGCCCTCCCAGCGTTCCAGCCGGCGACCCGATCGGGCGAAGGGCCAGAGAATCGCGGCGAAGACCAGGGCGACGAGAAAATCGGGCCAGACGCCCGGCCAGCGGACGTCGGCGGCGAAGGGCGCCAGGGTCGCCGCCCCGCCCAGCACGAACAGAAGGTTGAAAATGTTGGAGCCCACGATGTTGCCCACGGCGATGTCCGACTCCCCCTTCACCGCCGCCACCATGGAGGTGGCCAGCTCCGGCAGGGAGGTCCCCACGGCGACGATGGTCAGACCTATCACCCGCTCGCTGACGCCCAGGCGCCCCGCCATCTCCACCGCCCCGGAGACCAGCCACCGACCACCGAAAAACAGACCCGCCAACCCGGCTCCCACGAAAAGCAGGTTCAAAAGCCAGTCCCGCGCGACGAGTTTCTCCCGGACCGGTCGGTCGGCGCCCGAGCGGGCGGAGGCCAGGCTCCACCAGGTGAACCCGATCCCGCCGGCGAAGAGCAGTATCCCCGCCCACCGCTCCAGGACTCCCCCGAGAAAGAGGAGGGGGACGCCGAGTGACAGGAGAATCAGCAGCGGCGCCTCACGTTTAACGAGGGTGCTTTCCACCTCCAGGGGACGCACCAGGGACGCCAGGCCCAGGATCAACCCGATGTTGGCGATGTTGGAGCCGGTGACGTTGCCCAGGGCGATGGCTCCCGCGCCCCTGAGGGAGGCCGCGGTGCTGACGGCGAACTCCGGCGCCGACGTCCCGTAGGCCACCAGTGTCAGCCCGATGACCACGGGCGGCACACCGAATCCGGCGGCGATTTTAGACGAGCCCCGGACCAGGAGGTCAGCGCCCACCACCAGGGCGGCGAAGCCAACGAGGATATTCAGCCAGAAGGGCATGGCCTCGTCCCGTTCAGAACGTCGCCGGAAGGCCGACCCGGACGACGTAAATCGCCCCGATGTTATCACAGCCCGCAAAAAAGGCGGGATCGGTCCCGCCCAAGATAATAAATGTGAGGGGACTAACCCGGGCTCTCCAGCGCCAGTCTCACCGCCTCCTCGGCGCGGCTGACGTAGAGTAGCTCCAGGCCCTCCAGGGTCTCGGTCGGCTCGTCCCGGAAGGCGTCCTGGACCATCGTCCGGTTTCTCTCGGGGAGGACGACGGTTTTGATCCCGGCCCGCCGCGCGGCCAGCAGCTTCTCCTTCAGCCCGCCCACGGGGAGCACGTCGCCCCGCAGGCTCAGTTCCCCGGTCATCGCCAGGTCGTTTTTGACCGGTCGTCCGGAGAGGAGGCTCACCAGCGCCGTGGCCATCGTCACCCCGGCCGAGGGACCGTCCTTGGGCACGGCGCCCGCCGGCACGTGGATGTGGATGTCGGAGTCGGCGTTGAAGTCGGGGGGAATCTTGAACCGCTTCGCCCGGCTGCGGACGAAGCTGACCGCGATCCGGGCGCTCTCCTGCATCACCTCGCCGAGCTGGCCGGTGAGCACCAGACCGCCCTTGCCCTCCATCCGGGCCGCCTCGATGAAGATGATGTCGCCGCCGAAGGGCGTCCAGACGAGCCCCGTGGCCACTCCCACCATGTCGGTCCGCTTCCGCCGCTCGCGCTCGAAAACGGTGGAACCGAGGTAATCCACCAGGTCTGTGACCTTGACGGTGACCTTCCCGCTCTCCTCTCCGGTGGCCACCTTCCGGGCCACCTTGCGGCAGACGCCTCCGATGGCGCGCTCCAGGTTGCGCACGCCGGCCTCGCGGGTGTAGCGGTCGGCGATGACGCGCAAGGTCCCCGCGGGGATGGAGAGTTTTTTCCTCGTCAGGCCGTTGGACTCGAGCTGACGCGGCAGCAGGTAGCGCCGGGCAATCTGCACCTTCTCCTCGAGGGTGTACCCGGCGAGGTTCAGGGTCTCCATCCGGTCCAAAAGCGGCCGCGGGATGGTGGTGGCGGTGTTGGCCGTGGTGATGAAAAACACCTTGGACAGGTCGTAGGCCTCCTCGATGTAGTTGTCCCGAAAACTCCAGTTCTGCTCGGGGTCGAGGACCTCCAGGAGCGCCGAGCTGGGGTCGCCGCGGAAGTCGCTGGCCAGCTTGTCCACCTCGTCGAGCATGAAGACGGGATTGGAGGTGCCGGCGGTCTTTATCCCCTGGATGATCCGGCCCGGGAGGGCGCCGACGTAGGTCCGGCGGTGGCCCCGAATCTCGGCCTCGTCGTGGACGCCGCCCAGGGAGACGCGCACGAACTCCCGTGAGAGCGCCCGGGCGATGCTGCGGCCCAGGGAGGTCTTTCCCGTCCCCGGGGGACCGACCAGGCACAGGATAGGCCCCTTCCCGTCGGGGACCAGGCTCCGCACCGCCAGGAACTCCAGGATGCGGTCCTTTATCTGGACGAGGCCGTAGTGGTCCTCGTCGAGGATGCGGGCGGCCCGCTTCACTTCCAGCTTGTCCTGGGAGTAGTGGCCCCAGGGCAGGTCCAGGAGCCAGGTCAGATAAGTGTGGGAAACGACGTACTCCGCCGAGCCGGCGCTCATCTGGCGCAGCCGCCCGAGCTCACGCTCGGCCTTCGTCCGTATCTCCTCGGGCCAGGCCTTGGCGGTGATACGTTCGGCGAGCTCGTCCAGCTCGACGGACGATTCCTCCCCCTCGCCCAGCTCGCGCTGGATGGCCTGTAGCTGCTGGCGCAGGTAAAACTCGCGCTGCGCCTTGGTCATCTCCTCGGAGATTTCCTGCTGGATGGACTGGCCGATGCGGAGCACCTCCAGCTCCCTGCCCGCCTGCTTCAAGACGGCGTCCAGGCGCTTCTCCACGTTGGGGGTGGCGAGGATGCCCTGCCGTTCCGGGACCTCGAGGTTGAGATTGGTGGCGACGAAGTCGGCCAGGCGGGAGTTTTCCTCGAGGTTGAGGGCGGCCACCGTGAGCTCCTCCGCGCGCCCCGAGAGCTTCACCAGGTTACCGAAAACGTCCAGGATGCTCGACCGCAGCGCCTTGACCCTGACCGTGTCCGGTTCCCGCTCCTCCAGGGGCGCGACCTTCGCCCGGAGAAACTCCCCGTCGGTGAGCACCTCGCCCCGTCTGATCCGCTGCACCCCCTGGACCATCAGCCGCATGGAGTCGTCGGGCATGCGGAGCATCTTCAGGATGATGGCCAGTACGCCGACCTTGAAAAGCTCCCCCGTTTTGGGATTCTTGACGGTGAAGAGGGTGACGAGACGGTCGCCCAGCATCACCCGGTCCACCAGCCTCGTGTCCCGGGCGCCCTCCACCCCGATGGGCAGGAGCATGTAGGGGAAGCAGACCAGGTTCGTCAGGGGGAGAACCGGGAAAACCTTCTCCTCACCCGGCTCGAGCTGAACGTCCCCCTCGGAGCTTTTAAACCTTTCTCGCGCCATCACCTAAGTCCTTTTAAGGATGAAAACCGTTCGTCCCCCGGACCGGCCGGGCGACCGGGTCAATCCTCCACCTCGATGTCTATTTTGAAACTCTCGGTCTGCCGCGGAACCATGACCGATAGCATCCCCTTGGTCCACTGGGCGGTTATCCGGGTTGGGTCCGCGTCGAAGGGCATCAACAGCTCGCGGTGGAACCGGCCGTAAACGAGCTCCATGCGGAGGACCTTCTGCGCCCCAGGCGGGTAGCCGGGGGTCCTCGAGCCCTCGATGACCAGGGCGTCGCCCACCACCCTCACGTTGACCGCCGCGGGGTCCACCCCGGCGAGCTCCACCTGGACCAGGTAGCCGTCGGCCAGCTCGATCACGTCGAGGTAGGGGAAGGGGTGGTACTCGGACCAGCGCCCCTCGGTGTAGAAAGAGATCCGCGGCGTCATGCTCACCCGCCTTTGGTTGGTTCACCGCCGGAAAACGAGGTCATGTCTCCGGTGAATTATAGCGCATTACACGGTCGGGCCTCCACCGCCCGGTGTGCTATACTCCGGGCATGCGCCTCGTCGGCTTGGAACTGGACCACTTCCGCCTTTACGAGCGTCTCCGCTTTGCGACCGAGGCCCGCGAGCTGGCCCTGGTCGGTCCCAACGCCAGCGGAAAGACCAGCCTCCTGGAGGCCGTTTATTATTTGGGCACGGCGCGGAGCTTCCGCTTCGCCGACGACCGGGACCTGGTCCGTCACGGGGCCGGGCATTTCTCCATCCGCGCCCGGCTGGAGCGGGAGGGGGAGAACAACGAGCTGGCCCTCCTCCTCGAACCCGAGGGGAAGTCCGCGGCCGTGGACGGCGAGCGGTGTAAACGGCTGTCGGAGCTTCTGGGCCGGCTGGTCGTCTGCTGCTTCACCGTGGAGGACCTGGACACCGTCCGGGGCAGCGCAGGCCGCCGGCGACGCTTCCTGGACCTCCTCCTGGGCCAGGTCTCCCCATCGTACACCGCCGCCTCGGGCGAGTTCGTAAAAGCCCTTCGCCAGCGGAACGCCTCGCTGCGGGCCGAACAGTACGACCCCGCCGAGGTCCGGGCCTGGGAGACGCCCCTGGCCGCCTCGGCCGCCCGGATTACGGCCCTCCGGCAGAGCGCCGCCGACGAGCTGACCGGCTTCCTCCGACCCGTCTTCGCCGAGCTCACCGAGCGGGAGCACGACCTGCGTCTGGGCTACGAATCCAGCCTGGCCGAGGCCCGCCTGGACGCAGAGCGGCTCGTCGAGCTATTCATGGCCATTTTCGAACGGCACCGGGAGAGGGACAGGCGGCGCGGCCACACCACGGCGGGTCCCCACCGGGACGACCTCCGGCTGAGCCTGGACGGCGTGGACCTCCGACGGTTCGCCAGCCGGGGGCAGTTGCGGCTCTCCACGCTGGCCCTGCGCCTGGCCGAAGCGGAATTCCTCACCCGTCATACCGCCACCCGGCCGGTCTTCCTGTTGGACGACGCGGCCTCGGAGCTGGACGAGCTGACGAACCGCCGCCTGCTGCCCGTCCTGAGGCGGCGCGTGGGGCAGCTAATCGTGACGGCCCTGCCCCAGGACGTGGAGCATCTGGGAATCGAGGGGGAGGTGTACGAGCTGGAGGGCGGCGAGATTCGTCCCGCCGGCGCGGGGGATTAGGGGGTTATGCTCGTGCCGATCCGGGGGTCGTCCACCGCCGCGGCCAGATGCGCCGGGTCGGTGATGATGGCCCTCTTCCCGTCGTTTTTCAAGAACTCGAGGGCCGCCTCCACCTTGGGCCCCATGCTGCCGGGGGGGAAGTGGCCCTCGCTAGCGTACCGGGCCATCTCCGCCGCGGTGACCTGACCGATGTCGCGCTGCTCCGTCCGCCCATAGTGGAGGACCGCGTGACTGACGTCGGTGGAGAGGGCCATTATTTCGGCATCCAGGAGGCGGGCCGCCAGGGCGCTGGCCAGGTCCTTGTCAATGACCGCCTCGATCCCGTGGTAGGTGCCGTCGGCCCGGCGGACGACCGGTATCCCGCCGCCGCCGACCCCGACCACCACGTAGCCCCTCTCCAGAAGGTCGCGGATGGCGCCGATCTCGACGATGTCCACCGGGTGCGGGCTCGGCACCCGCCGCCGCCAGCCGCGACCCGAATCTTCGGCCACGCACCAGTCTCTCTCGCGGGCGTAACCGAGCGCGTCCTCTTCGGAGAAGAACGGCCCCACCGGCTTGGTGGGATTTTGGAAGGCCGGGTCTTCGAGGTCCACCACCACCATCGTGGCCAGGGTTATCACACGGCCGGCGATGTCCCGGCGGCTGAGCTCGTTGGTCACCGAGCTCTGCAGGAGGTAGCCTATGCCGCCCTGGGTGTTGGCCCCCCAGTAGTCCAGGCGCAGCTCGGGCAGGACGTCTTTCGTGTTCTCGGCCATCAGGAGCAGGTTGCCGACCTGGGGTCCGTTCCCGTGGGTGACTAAAATCCGGTGGCCGGCCCGGACCAGGTCGGAGATGGCCACCGCGGTGGACAACACGTTCTTCCACTGCTCGGCCATCGTGCCGCGCTGCCCGGCGCGGATGAGCGAATTCCCCCCCACGGCGACGACGATGCGCATCGGGTGATCGGCCTCCGTTTTTAAAGCGAAAATCACCGGCCGGAGCCGGTTTCTTTACGGGACGGATTATACTAAAATGCCCTTGTTTGTGCAAAACCGCACGGCCCGGAGCTTACCGGTCAACCGCCATGACCCGACCCGAACAGCCCCCCCGGTTCTGGCTGGACTTCCTCGCCTGGCAGGCGGACCAGACCAAAAGGACGAGGCGCTACCTGGCCCGCCGCGCCGCGTTGCGCGAGGGGCTGGCCGTCGAGGTCGCCTGCGGCACCGGCCTGGTTCTCTCGGAGCTCAAGTCCACCCGACCGGGGCTGAAGGCCGTCGGGCTGGATGTTGACCCGCTGATTCTGCGCGAGGCCGACCCCGAAATTTCCCGGGTGGCGGGTTTGGCTGAAGCGCTGCCCTTCGCCGACGGGTGCGCCGCGGCGGTCATCTTCCACCTCGGCCTCATGTGGGTCAGGCCCGCCGAGGCGCTCGCCGAGGCCGAGCGGGTCCTGAAAAGGGGGGGGCATCTGATTCTGGCCGCCGAGCCGGATTACGCCGGGATGCTCATCCATCCGGAACCCGACGGTCGGACGCCCATGGCCGAGAAGTTGGCCCGGGGCATCCAGCGCGCCGGCGGCGACCCCTACATCGGGAGGCGGCTACCCGTCCTGGTGGACTCCGCAGGGCTGAAAATTCTCGAGTACGGCCTCGCCTCCCGGCCCTGGCGGTACGGCCGGGAAGACCTGGAGGAGCTGGACCGGGTGTTCGGATTCCGCCGGGAGATTCACCCCCGTTCGGGCGGCGTCTGGTGGACGAACGCCCGCCGGGCGGCCAGGCACGGCTCCTACGTCGAGTTCCTCCCCGTGTTCTACCTCCTGGCGGTCAAGCGATGACCCCCACCCACGAGCGGGATAACGAAAGCGGGCCGGGACCCGCTTTTTTTCATCAGACCTCCGGGTGCCTCCGCTTCGTCAGGTAGACCACCCCGGGGTACGGCTCATAGCCGCAAGCGGCGAAGGCGTCCCGGGATCCCCTGTTCCACCCCTCGACGAGGCAGGCGTAAATTTCCAACCCCTGCGAGGCGAGCCACTCCTCGGCCGCGACGATGAGCCTGCGCGCCAGCCCCTTTCGCCTGTGGGCCGGGGCCACGGCCAGCCGGTTGATCCAGCCCTTCCGCCCGTCGTGACTGGCCAGAACGCTCCCCAGGAGCTCCCCGTCCCGGAACAGACCGAAGTAGGCGACCATGCCCAGCCCCAGCTGCCGCTCGAAGGCGGGGCGAGAGTCACGTCCGCGGGGCTTGTGCTCGAGACCGGCCGCGGTCCACAGGGAAACGAGGCGGTCGTGATCGGCCGCCTCGAGCCTCTCGAGTATCACCCGATCCGTCGGTGAGGGCATCGGAAACCGACCTTGTGCTCACGGGTCACGGCTTCGCCGTCGCAGATTTACGGCTTCGCCGTCGCAGATTTCAGGAAAATGTAGCGCTTGGCGTCGTCCACGGTGATGCAGCCCTTGTCCTTGAGCTCCTTGACGTACCGACAGACGGTCTCCCGGCTGCACCCGGCCATATCCGCCAGTTCCTGGTGGGTGAGGGACACGGCGAGACGGACGCCGCGGTGGTCGGCAACCCCGTGGGCGTCGCGCAATTTGATGAACATGGACTCGATTTTCTCCCGGCTGGATTTGAACGTGAGGTCTTCGATCTGTGAATCGGCCGCCCGCAGGCGCCGGGAGAGGACGCGGATTATCTTGACCGCTATCGGCGGTATCTCCTCCAACAGCCGCAGGAAGTCGTTCTTGTGCAGGGTGAGGATGGAGACCTCGCCCATCGTCTCCACGGTGGCGCTGCGCGGCATCTCGTCCAGGACACTGAGCTCGCCGAAGAAGGACCCGTCGGAGAGGATGTCGAGGATTTTCTCCCTCCCGTCCAGGCTCTGGCGGGTGACCTTGACCTGCCCGCTCTCGATGAGGTAGATGACGTCGCCCCGTTCGCCCTCCTTGATGACGGCGTGGCCTTTGGGGTATCGGCGGCGTTTGAGGAGCGGGTAAATCCGCTCCAATTCAGACTCCGACAGCTCGCTGAACAGTGGAATCCGCTTCAGACTGAACGGGGGCGTCATCTTCGACCTTCCGTTGCTGCTACTGAATATATTCTACCCGGAGTGGGCCGTTTTTCCCAGGTAGGCCCGTATTTTCCGATCTGACGGCCTTGGCTCGGGCGTCCCCGATAAAAAACCGGCGCCCGCGGGCGCCGGTCGTTTCAACTCTGTCCGTCTTACTTCAGATAGTCGAACTGGGCCAGGTTGGCGTCGTCGTCGTTGCCGGGGTCGAACAGGCGCTTGAGCTCGACCGACCAGACGCAGGTGTTCTCGTCCAGGTTCCCCTTGGCCAATACGTCGCCGGTGGAGCCCAGGGTACTGGCGAGGGAGGCGAACGCCGGAATCTCGTCGCCCTGATGCCAGAACATATCGGGATCTTCGGTCCATAACCAACCGAACTTATCGGGCTGCTGGGCACCCCAGTGGATGTAGCCCATGTAAATCCACTCGGGATTCTCGGGGTAGTACATGTACTTGGGCTGTTCCTGGTGCTTGAAGAGCGGGCGCTCGTAGTACAACCTCGGGGCCATGTGAAAAACGTTCCAGTTGTACCGGTAGCAGGGGAAGCCGGCGTCAATGATGGGGCCGTGGTCGTTGTACAGGGAGTCGGAGGTCTGCCAGTAGTCGTCGGCGTAGCCGTACTCCTGCACCTCGGTGGGCCACCAGTTGTTGGTCTGGGCGGACTTCCACCACCAGAGGTCCAACTGGGGCGCGAGATCGAAATCCTCGTTACCCATGTCGGGGGTGAGCTTGCAGGTCCAGTCGTTGCCGTCCTGTTGCCAGCACACGTCCCAGCCGTTCTCCCAGAAATCGGGGATCGAGGGGACGGGCGGCAGTTCGCCCTCCGGCGGGTCAACGTCGGGGTTGTAGGATCCGTCGGGGTCCTGCCAGCAGTCCCAGACCAGGAGCAGTGTATCGGAGGAGAAGCCGTGGTTGTAAAGCTTGTCGCCCCAGAAATCCGGATCCACGGGCGTGCCGCCGGGGCCTCCATGATCAACGATCGGATCCCAGCCGTTCGACACCTGGCGCATATAATTGATCAAATCCACTTCACCGTGGATATCCCGATAGAAGCGCCAGCGCTTGTAGTAGCGGTCGTCGCTGCCGTAGGGGTCGGTCCACTGGAAGGCCATGTAGAGTGTGCCGACGCCGGCGGCCACGTTGAAGCACGCCGCGACATTGATCTCGTCCACCACGCCCGAGGACGGCGCATTCACGTTGAAACCTTCCGAGTCGAGGTCGTCGCCGTAGCCCGAGGCGTATTCCTTGTGCTCCAGGTCGAAGGTGTGCCACGTGACCGTGCCCAGCTCGGGATTCCAGACCTCGTCGGGCGACAGCACACCGTCAATGGTCGGCAGGTTGGTGATGTACTCGGGAATGATGGCGTTGTCAGCGCTCTGACCGCCGTTGAAGTCGAGGATTAGTTGGGTGCCGCACCAGTTGTCGTACGAGTCGTCGGTGACGAACACGCTGAAGGCCTGATCCATGTACTCGGCGATGGGGAAGGTGGTCTCCTGTTCCTCGGGGGCGCAGGAAACAAGACAGAAGAGCGCCCCAATGAGCGCGCATAAGAATAGGTTACGCACTTTCAACCCCTCCTTCTAAAGAGTGGGGGAGTAAAAGTTTCAGGGAAACGAAGTAACGCTTCTGGCGAAACGCGGTAGCCGCTCCGGTGAATCCTAATTGAGTACCTTAATCGGTTAGAGGCTAACACTAAGAACGACGACGTGTCAAGGTTCAATTTTTTCCCGTTCGTACCCGAATAACGGGGGGAGTTCGGATTTGTGTTGTCGGTGCGCGGACCCTTCGTTTATAATGAGTTGTGAATACTTCGAAAAAAGGTCGGTTATGATGGAGATAAAGGGCCGCACCGCTTGGATTATTACCGTCTCCGCCGTCGCCGCCCTGGCGGTGCTGGTCTGGATTCTGGGCTACACCGAAGTGGATTCCGACCCGGCTTACATCTACGTCGCCCAAAGGGGCCTCGGCGGGGCGGAAACGCTCATGCTGGGCTCGACGGTTTGGCTCTTCCCCCTGGTGGACTCGCTGGTCCCGGTTCCCGCGGGGCTGTACGAGCCGTCCGGTTTCGCACCAATCGTAACCTCTGACGGCGGACTGGAGGTGGAGGTCCGCCTCGAGCTGGACCTCGACCCCGCCGGCGCGGTGCAGGTCGTGGATGCGTGGGGCGCCGACTGGGGCGGGGGGCTCATCCGGGAGATCCTGGACGACGTCGTCGGGGAGAGGACCTTCGACGGGACGACCGCGGAGCTCTACACCACCCGCCGGGGGGAGCTGCTCCGAGAACTCGAACCGGAGTTGCGGAATCACCTGAACGAAAGGGCGCCGGCCCTGCGGGTGGGGCGCATCGCGCTCCCCTCGGTCCGCCTCACCGCCGCACCGGCCGAAGACCCTGGGGTTTTCAAGCCGGTGAAGGTGGTCGTGCTGGGGATGGACGCCCTGGAGGACACCCTCCTGAACGACCTCATAGACATGGGCGAGCTGCCGCACTTCGCGAAAATGCGCGACGAGGGCTACCTGGGGACCCTGCAATCCGAGGCGCCCTACTTCTCCCCCATGATCTGGACCACCTTCGCCACCGGCAAACCGGCGCAGGAGCACGGCATAACCGCCTTCACCCGGACCAACCCCGAGACCGGCCGGCTGGAACCCCTGTCGGCGATGGACCGCAAGGTTTCGACCTTCTGGGAATTTTTGGGCGGATGCGGCCTCTCCAGCATCGTCACCAACTGGTACTACTCCTGGCCCACGGGGGAGATTAAGGGCTTCAACCTGACCAACTATGCCTGGAAACCCAAGTTCGGCAAGGGCTTCATCGGCATCCCCCACTACGACGAGCTCCCGGGCAAGGACTGGCCCGAGGGCGTCACGGAAACGGTGAACGAGGCCATCGCCGACCGACCCTACATCTCCGAGGACGACTACGCGCTGGCCTGGGTCCTACCGTACATCCCGGCGGCCACCACCGACGGGACGCCGCTGAAAGGGGGGCCGCCCCTGCCCCACTACCTGGAGCGGGACGTCCTGGCCGCCAATGCCTGCTTCTGGCTCATGGACCACGAGGACTGGAACATCGCGGCGGTGTACCAGGAATTCCCGGACGTGCTCTGCCATCTCATCTGGCCGGCCCACGCCTACCGGTGGGAAAAGCTGACCGGCAAACCGGCCAACCTGCCGCCCATCCCGCCCTACCGCCGGGAGCTGTCCGAGGAAGCCGGCGACACCATCATCGAGGCGTACCGCTTCGAGGACAAACTCCTGGGCGTGGCCATGGACCGCTGGGGCGACGAGGCGGTCATCGTGGTGGTGAGCGACCACGGCTTCAACACCATCTACCCGCCGAAGACCATTCTCATCGGCGACGACCAGATGCAGACGATGATGTACTGGCACGACCCCACCGGCGTCTTCGGGCTCTGGGGCCGCCACGTCCAGCAGGGGGTGTCGGGCGAGATAACCATCTACGACTTCCTCCCCACAGTCCTGGCCCTCCTCGGCGTACCGGCGGCGCAGGACATGCCGGGGCGGGTGGTGGAGGAGGCCCTCGAGCCGGAGTTCCTCGACCGGATGAAGGCCGGCCCGCTGGCCGAAAGGCCGGCGACCTACGACCCACATGAGCGCGAGGTGGACCGCGACATCGTCAACGTCGTGGGCGAGGCGGAGCTTGAGCGACTGCGCGCGCTGGGGTACCTCCAGTGACCCTGAAGAAAAGCGTCAAAACCGTACTGATTGCGGGCGGGGCCGTCGTCGTCATCGCCCTGGCGGTCTGGCTCACCGGCTACACCGAGGCGCCGTCGGAGCCCGGATGCGGCTACCTCGTCCGCGGCGTCTCGGGGGAGTACCGGGCGGTGGGCGCCGGAGAGACGGTCTGGGTCTTCCCCCTCTTCGGGGAGATCAAATCCTACCGACTGGGGAAAAACGTCCTGCGCAGCCCGGTAGAGCTCGAGGCCGCCGACGGCCCGCTCACCCTGGAGCTGGAAACGGAGCTGGACCTGGACCCGACCGTCGCGCCCGGTTTCTACGACCTCGTGGATGGGGACCCGGAATCTGGACTCGGCGGGCTGGCCGGACGACTCCTGGCCGACACGGCGGGCGGGTTCACGACCGGTGAGCTCTGGTGGGGCCGACGCGGCGAGTTCCGGGCCGCCGCCGAAGGCCTCCTCCGAGAAACACTGACCGACGCGGTGCCGGGGCTGGCGGTTCACCGGGTCTTTTTCCCGGCGATTCTCGACGGGGCCCCGGATCCCCCAGCCGAACGCCGGCTGGTCATTCTGGGCGTGGACGCCCTGGACGACAAACTGCTCGCCGACTTCACCGCCCGTGGCTGGCTGCCGAACTTCTCCCGCCTCCTCGACGGCGGATGTTTCTCCGTTTTGCGCTCCGAGGCGCCCTACTTCTCCCCCGTAATCTGGACCACCATCGCCACGGGGCTGCCGCCCGCGGAGCACGGGCTGACGGACTTCACTTTCCCGACGGGTGACGGAGGCCGCCGCCCGATCACCGCCGGTGACCGTCGGGCGCCGACGTTCTGGGAGATAGCCGCCGCCGGGGGGCTGCCCCCGATAACGGTCAACTGGTACGCCACCTGGCCGGCCCGGGAAATTCCGGTCGGGGTGACGCTGACCAGCTACGCCTGGGAGCCTCGCTTCACGCGGGTTTACACGCCGAACGACGATTTCGCGCAGCTACCCCGGCGGACCTGGCCCGAGGGGATCATGGAGGAGGTGGACCCGGCCATCGCTCGTCGGCCGTACATCGGCGAGGACGACTACCCCGACGTCCGGCGCCTGGAAACCGTGGAGCGCCAGCAGGGCAACCCCCTGGTCCACTACCTCACCCGGGACGCGCTCGCCGCCAACGCCCTGGAGTACCTGATGGACACGCGGGACTGGCGGGTGGCGGCCTGCTACATCGAGGCGGGCGACGTGTCCTGTCACCTCCTGTGGCCCGCCCACGCCCTGTGGTGGGAGCGCCTGAGCGGGGACCCGGCCCTCGTACCACCACGGACCCCCGAGTACATGGAAAAGGCGGAGGCGAACGGCTGGGGCACCGTCATCCGGGATTTCTACGTCTGGGCGGATAAATTCGTCGGCACGGTCCTGGAGCGGCTCGAACCGGGCGACATCCTGATAGTCCTCTCCGATCACGGCTTCGCCAGCGTCTACCCTCCGGCGGACATCCCCGTCGGCGGCGGCGCCGTCCAGCGCATGTCCTACTGGCACGACCCGACCGGGGTGCTGATTCTCTACGGGATGGGCGTCAGGCAGGGCGAGAGGGGTCCCGAGGCCAGCGTGTACGACGTCTGCCCCACCTTCCTGGCCCTCCTGGGGCTTTCACCCGCGGGGGACATGCCCGGCCGGGCGCTCACCGGTAACCTGGAGCCGGCCCTGGCGGAGTCGCTGGAGAATGGCCCACTGTCCAACATCGTCCCGACCTACGGCCGAGAAAAAATCGGGGGGCCGGAGCTCTCGCCGGAGCTCTCCGAGACCGAGTTGGAACGCCTCCGCGCCATCGGCTACCTGCAGTGAAGAGAACAGGCTGAACCTGGAGGACCGGCGCCCGTCCGGTCCCTTTTTTTAATTGCCAAATATTCAACTGCGCCATATTCCACCTCGTTTTGGTTGGCGGTGGGTGGACTACCGTATATCATGGGCATTCAATGAATTACGGCGACTTAAATCGGAGGGTTTTTCCTCGGCTCAATCCCTGTAAATCCGCCCCGGCCCCCGTCGAGAAATGGACACAGCCCCCGTCCCCGGACGCGGAGGTCCCCCCTTCCCCGTCGCCCGATAGAGGTGCGAGAGGTCATCCCCCGGCACCGATGACTTTAACGTGGCATGTACAGGGTGCCTTTTGGTATAATAAAGAGGTTAATCAATTCAATCCGAGTCAACCACCGAAGTGCTCACGCGGCGCGCAACCGGGGGAGCCGTCGCTGCGTAACGGAAGGTAAAGCCGAGACATGTCAGACCCAGCCGGACCCCACACCACACCGGGAGCGACCTTGAACGACACCCTGACGAGATTCCGAGAGGAACGGCTAAAATTCCCCATCACCCGGCGGTACGCCTACCTGAACCACGCCGGGCGCGGCCCCCTCTCGCCTCCCGCGCACGCGGTCATGGGACGCATCACCGAGGAGATGCTCTACGTCCACCCGGACCAGCTCCCCGGGATGATCGAGGACTTACGCCGCACCCGGAGCGCCATCGCGGAACTGATCGGTGCTCCGTCTACCTCCATCGGCCTGGTCCCCAACACCTCCTCGGGAATAGCCATGGCCGCCGGCTCGCTGCCCATCCAGTCGGGCGACAACGTCATCTGCGCCCGGGGGGAGTTCCCGGCCAACGTGTACCCCTGGCTGAACCTCACCCGGCGCGGGGTGGAGGTCCGCTTTCTGGAAAGCCGGCCCGGCGGGGTCACCGTGGACCAGGTCCGGGAGGCGGTGGACGGGCGGACCCGGGTCGTCGCCCTCTCCTGGGTCGGCTTCTCCGACGGGACGAGGATTGACACCGCGGCCGTGGGGGCCCTGTGCGCCGAGCGGGGGATTTTCTTCGTCGTGGACGCCATCCAGGGGGTCGGCGCGCTCCGGGTGGACCTCGAGGGGATGGACATCCTGGTATCGGGCGGCGGGAAGTGGACCCTGGCCCCCCAGGGCTCCGGCTTCGTTTATATCCGCCCCTCCCTGGTGGAGAAGCTCCACCCCGACCGGGTGGGCTGGCTCTCCATCGCCGGCCTGGCGGAGCTAGACGACTTGAACGCCCTGACGGCGTACCGGTTCGAGCTCGTCGGCGACGCCCGGCGCGTAGAGACCGGCAGCAACTCCCTCCTCACCCAGACCGCCCTGGGGGAGAGCTGCCGCTATTTAAAAGAGCTGGGGCCGGCGGCCGTCGAGGAACGGATAATCGCACTCGCCGACTACCTCATCGAGGGGCTCCGGAGAAAGGGCCGCCCCATCGTCACCCCGCTGGTGGAGGGGCGCCGGTCGGGAATCGTCTGCTTCGGGGTCGAGGATGCGGTGAACCTCGCCGAGAGGCTCATCGAGAGGGACGTCATCGTCTCGGCGCGCGAGGGGAACGTCCGGGCGGGCATCCATTTCTACAACGACGAGGACGACGTGGACCGCCTGCTGGCGGAGCTTTAGAGTTTGTACAGAATAAGGCCCATCACCCCCGACCGTCCCGGCGATGAGGAGCTACGGGCTCACCTCGCCAAAACCGGGCAGGAGAGGGATTTCCCGGACCTGCGGGGGGAGGGTGTTTTCGCCTTCGGCGCCTTCGACGGGGCTAAACTGGTCGGCGACATCTCGGTGAAGGTGCAGCCCGTCGCAGTTCCGCCGGGCATCCCGGTGCCCGTCCTGGAGCTGCCGCAAAAAACTTTCAGCGAGGCGGCGGGGCGCGACCTCCTCGAGGGTTTCGTCCAGAGCTTCGCGGTGGAGGAGGCCCACCGGCGGCGGGGGCTCGGCCGGCGTCTGCAACTGGCGGCGCTCGGGGAATGCCGCCGCCGCGGTTTTTACCAGATGCGGTCCTGGTCGTCCCTCGACAAGCCCGCCAACTACGCCCTCAAGCTCGCCCTCGGTTTCGCCGTCCACCCGGGTCACGACTACGTGGCCCGGCTCGGAAAATGGGTTCCGGGCGCCTTTTTCGTGAAAAAGCTGTAATTATGCCCCTCTTCGCCGCGGATTACGACTACGAGCTGCCCCGGGAGCTCATCGCCCAGCGCCCGACCGAGCGGCGCGACGGGTCCCGCCTGATGGTCCTGGTGGGCAACCGGCCGCCGGAGCACCGTCCCTTCACCGACCTGCCGAAGATGCTGCGGGAGGGGGACGTGCTGGTGGCCAACGACAGCCGGGTCATCCCGGCGCGCATCCGGGGGGTCAAGCGGGAGGGCGGGGCCGAGGTCGAGGCCCTCCTCCTGCGGGACCTGGGCGACGGCCGCTGGACCGCCCTGGCCAAGCCGGGCAAGCGGCTGAAGCTGGGGACGAGGATTGATTTCCGCGGGGAGCTGGCCGGGGAGGTGCTGGCCAAGCTGGAGGGGGGGCTCGTGGTCCTGGGACTGGCGGGGGCGCGGCCCATCGGAGAGATTCTTGACGAGTTCGGCGAGGCCCCCCTGCCGCCGTACATCGAAAGACCGACCGGAGCCGATTCCCGCGATTCGCGCCGCTACCAGACGGTCTACTCGCGCCGACCCGGCTCCATCGCGGCGCCCACCGCCGGTTTGCATTTCACACCCGACCTCCTGGAACGGCTCCGGGCGCGGGGGATCGAGTGGCTCACCCTAACCCTCCACGTGGGCTACGGCACCTTCGCCCCGCTCCCCGATGGGGACCTGACCGACCACCGGCTCCACACCGAGAGCTTCTCTCTGGGTAAATCCACGGCGCGCGCCGTCAACCGGGCCCGGCTCGAGGGGCGCCGGGTGATAGCCGTCGGCACCACGACCGCCCGGGTCCTGGAGGCGTCGGCCGACGAGACCGGCATCGTTTCGGCGTCCTCCGGCGAGACGGACATCTTCATCCACCCACCCCACAGGTTCCGCGCCGTGGACGGGCTCCTCACCAATTTTCACCTCCCCCGCTCCAGCCTCCTGATGCTGGTCGCGGCCCTCGCCGGGAGGGAGCGGATTCTCGACGCCTACCGGGAGGCGATGGTGGAGGGTTATCGCTTCTACTCCTACGGCGACGCCACCCTCCTCCTGCCCACGGGATGAAAAAAACGGGCGGGTGTGGACACCCGCCCCTACGGCGGCAAGTTGCAAATCCAATCCGTAGGGGCGACCGCCCACGGTCGCCCGCGGGCGGACCTAAAGGTCCGCCCCTACATCATCGCATCGCGGAGGTGAAGGCATGTCCCCTCCCCCCTTTGGGGGGAGGGCTAGGGAGAGGTGTAGATTGCGGCGGGGACTAAAGTCCCCGCCCTACATTTTGGGTACGGAGTTGAATAACCCAACGGGCGGGTGTGGACACCCGCCGCCTCGGATCAATCCCCCGGCCCCCTGTCCACGACCCGCACCTCCGACCGCCAGGGCAGGACGTCCCGGTAGATGACCAGCTTCCGGCTCGCCAGGTTGGCCACCAGCCCGGCCAGGGTGACCGGGATGAGCACCTCGGGCCCGAATATCTCCAGCATCATCACGATAGTCCCGACGGGCGAGTTGGTCAGGGTGACCAGGACCACGGTGATGCCGGTGGCCACGAGGATGGTCTGCTGAACCGGAATCAGATCGGCCACCCCGGCCCCGACCAGGCTGCCCAACATGAGCGCCGGGGCCAGGAGGCCGACGCTGGCGCCGCTCCCCACGGCGAGGGCCACCAGGGTCGCCTTGAGCACCGTCAGGACAAGGGCGTCGGTCCAGGTGACCGGCGCCGACACGCTCACGGTTCGAATCGTCGTCGCCCCCACCGACAGCACCTTGCCCGCCGCCTCCGGGGCGACCAGGACGATGAGGAGGGCGCTCGCCAGGGCGCCCAGGGCCGGCGAGAGCCACCGGGGCAGCCCGGATCGCTCGCGGAGACGCTCGAGCAGGCGGTAGAGGTAGAAGAATCCCGCGGCCACGGCCAGGCCCACGGCGACGACCGACAGGACCGACCCGACCAGCTCCAGGCTGACCGTGGGCGTCCCGGTGGGGTTGAAGGAGAAGAGCGGCTTGTAGAAACCGGTGAGCCGGGTCAACAGGTGCGCCGTCAGAGCGGCCAGGAGAACGGGGAAGAAACGGCGGTATTCGATGTGCTCGTGGTAGAGCACCTCGCAGGTGAAGATGGCCGCCCCCAGCGGAGCCCCGAGGATGGCCGCCAGGGTGGCCGCCATGCCGCAAAGGCCGGCCGTCCTCACACCGTCGGCGTCGAAACGGAAGGCGCGTCCGATCCAGCCGCCCACACCCATCCCGACGTAGGTCATGGGGCCCATCAGCCCCCCGGAGATGCCGCACCCCAGGCCCACCAGGCTCGCGGAGAGCTTGGCCGGCGTATCGAGCGGTTTCTGGCGGGCCCCGTGTTGGTGGTAGCACTGGAGCGTGTCGTCCAGTCCGGCGCCGGAAATCATCTCCCAGTCGTACTTCCCGATGAGACCGACGGCGAGGCCGCCCAGCGTGAGGGGAACGAGAATCCGCCACCAGGCGAGGGTCCCCCAATCCGCCGGCGGCACGCCGCCGTGAATCACCGCGCCGAACCAGACGATGAACTCCCGGGCGCCGATTGCGGCGATTCCGCCCAGGGCGCCCACGAGCAGCCAGACGGTGAAATTTTTAATCCTGCGCACGAGCCTTCACGCACGGTTACGGTCCAGGCGGGCCATCATACACATACGGGGCGGAAAAACCAAGATGGGAGTCCGTGCAAGCTTCGCAATTCCAGTAAAATAAGGCATGGAGGGAATTCAGGCTTGTCAAGGTGCCCCCGTTGGTGTACCCTTTTCGTGGCCGGCGCCCTCTGCGGGGCCCGTAAGCAGAGCGTAAAAAAGAACCAACAATTGTATGAACGGGACCCTGGCTGGATCGAACGCGGCTCGGGCCTTCGCGGCCTACGGCTGACGACGATCCCAAGGCACCCACTTGGTGCAAAGGTTCTGTTAAAGCGAAACTTACGACCACGCGGTACGCCGGCCGCCACTATCGAGACCAGGACCCTAAGGGGTCCTTTTTTTCAGCCGCGGGGCAGGCCCTAGTAGTAGTGGATCTTTAAGTACCGCAGGAGCTCGGCGGCCAGCTTCTCGCTCATCCCCTTCACCTCGGCTATCCGCTCCGGCCTCGCCGCCCGGATTTTTTTCAGCGAGCCGAAGGCGTCCAAAAGCGCCCTCCTCCTCTTCGGTCCGATGCCGGGGATACGTTCCAGTATGGACTGCAACCCCTCGGAGCGGCGCAGTTGCCTGTGGTAGCGCAGGCCGAAGCGGTGGGCCTCGTCCCTGACCCGCTGGACCAGGTGCAGCGCCGGCGAGTCCGGGGGCAGGCGGACCGGCGTCGAGCGCCCCGGGAGGAACAGCAGTTCCTCCTTCTTCGCCAGCCCGGCCACGGCAAAACGGCCCGCCAGGCCGTCTTCCTTCAACTGGACGACCACCGCGCCGAGCTGGCCCTTCCCCCCGTCCACCAGGATAAGGTCCGGCAGCTCGCCACTCTCGGCCAGTTTGGGATAGCGCCGGTGGGCGACCTCGGCCAGCATGGCGCAGTCGTCCGGGCCGGGGGTCTTCAGCTTGTAGCGGCGGTAGAGGTTCTTGGCGGGCCGCCCGCCCCGGAAGCCTACCACCCCGGCCACCGGCTGCTCCGCCCCGAGGTTGGAGATGTCGAGCCCCTCGATGAGGGTGGGGATGACGGGCAGCCGGAGCTTTTCGGCCAGCTCCAGGGCCGCCTCGGCCTGACCGTGCCGACCGAGTTCGGCCAGCAGCTCCTCCTCGAGGTTCTTCTCCGCGTTTTTACGCGCCAGCTCCAGGAGCTCCCGCCGGGCCCCGCGGCGGGGAACGGCGAGGCGGACCCGGACGCGGCCGGGCTTCTGCTCCGGCTCCTCGGACGGCGACGCGCGCAACAGAGCCCGGGCCACCACCATCGGGGAGCTCTCCGAGCGAAGCCGGGACAGTAAAAGTTCCAGATCTTCCCCGTCTGTGGGCTCCTCGGGCAGCACCACCACCCGGGGCACCCAGTCGGCGCCGGTGTAGTACCGAACGGTGAAGGCGGAGAGTACGTCGGCGTCGCTGGAGCCCCGGGTGTGCTCCAGGGAGAAATGCTCGTCGGCGAGCAGAAAGCCCTCCCGGATTTTCAGAAGCTCCACCACCGTCTCCCCGCGGCGGCGGGCCAGGGCCAGCACGTCCAGGTCCTCCTTCCCGGGGCTGACCACGCGCTGCCTGGTCATCACCGATTCCAGGGCCCGCAGGGAATCGCGCAGCTTCGCCGCCCGCTCGTACTCCCGCTTCTGGCTCGCCTGGAGCATCTCGGACCGGAGGGTCTCGACCACGTCGCCCCGGCGGCCCTGGAGGAAGTCTCTGGCCGCCCGCACGTAACCCGCGTAATTCTCCAGGCTCACAAAGCCGACGCAGGGCGCGCTGCAGCGGTCCATGTTGTAGTGGAGGCAGGGCCGCCAGTCGGGCATGGGCGCCGTGCCGCCCTGTTCCCGCCAGACGTGGATTTCCCGACGACAGACGCGCAGCCGGAAGAGCCGCTGGATCGTCCGGATGGTCCGCCGGATGTCCCCGGCGTTGGAGAAGGGACCGAAGAAGAGGCTGCCCCTGGCCCGGGTGTCGCGGGTGACCACGAGCCGGGGGAACTCCTCCTCCGCGGTCACGCGCACGTAGGGGTAGCGCTTGTCGTCTTTGAGGTTGACGTTGTAGGCGGGCTTGTGGAGCTTGATGAGGGACGACTCCAACAGGAGCGCCTCGACGGGATTGGCCGTGATGGTGACCTCGAAGTCCACCACCCGTTTGAGGAGGGAGCGGATGCGGGGGGGATGGTCGGCCGACGGCTGGAAGTATGAGCGGACCCGATTCGCCAGGTCCTTCGCCTTCCCCACGTAGAGCACCCGGCTCCCGCCGCCCAGCAGGCGGTAGACGCCGGGCTCGTGGGTCAGGTTCTTCAGCTTGAGCTCGAGCCCTGCCGCGTAGCCACCCATGGGAGAAATTATACCAGACCCGGGGAGCCCGATAAACAAACACGCCGCATAGGCGCCGAGCGGGACGTGCGCGCCGCCTTCTAGCGGGCTGTGGAGCGATAAAGGGGCGCCCCCGAACACCAGTCACTTACGGCAAGCGATACTCGTAAATCTGCAACGGCGTATCCCCGTAGGGGCGACCGTCCACGGTCGGCCGCGGGCGGGTGTGGACACCCGCCCCTACGGCTAAGGTGTGAATCGCGCCCCCTTGGACGCCCCAGGTACGAATATTTAATGCTACGACTCGACCGACGGAAAGGCCCTCACCTAATCAAAAGGGCGCCCCCTTGGACGCCCCAGGTACGAATATTTAATGCTACGACTCGACCGACGGAAAGGCCCTCGCCTAATCAAAAGGGCGCCCCCTTGGACGCCCTTTTTCGGGAATGAATCGGTTAGAACGAGGTAGCCTTGATGGCACCCCAGGTCGTTTCCAGAGTATTAGCGTCGGGGAGCCTCGTCGGCTCGATCACGTCCAGCCAGTAGTGGTGGTCGGTGCCGCCGGGGGCGGCGGTGTTCGTGGACTCGGTGTAGCCCCAACCGTCGGTGGCGAAGACCGCTATCTGGTAGTGGTCGCACCAAACCGTATATCTCGAGTCTTCGGCAGAAGTTCTCTCGTACGGAACGACTTCGAGAGTGGAGGTGTCTATTGTATGGCTGGTGCTGGTCGTCAGGTTCTCTAGCTTGAGAAACTCCTCCCAGCCCACCACCACATCGGGGTAAATCAGCCGGTCGGCATCGCGCAAGTCTTCCCAAAGCTCGACCGAATAGGCGATCTGCGAAGATCCGTAGGGGTTGTTCTGGGAGCTGGCGGACCAGGAGAAGGGCCCGTAGGGATCACCCTGCTCGACCTCGTAGGCGCCGTCTGAGTCGGGGTCGCTTCCGCCCGGATCGGGGAAGTCGAAGTTGTCGGGCTGGGCGTACACGAAAACCGCCAGCGCCATCTCGTCGGCCGCGGACAGGTTCACGTCGTCCATGTAGGAGTACATGAACCCGAGGAGCCCCCGCTTGTCCTCGGCGCCGACGGTCGCGCTGCCGCCGTTGTCATGCGCCGTTCCCGGCACCTCGGTGTCATCGTAGTTGACCCTTATCTCGTAGGTGGTCATATCGAGGACGACCTGGAGGCTGACCGTGCCGTCCACCAGGTCCTCGTATCCCCGGATGCCCCAGTCGTTCCAGGAGATGATGAAGAGGTTGCCCACCGATTTGTAGTAGCAATGGCTGTTCTCGAGCTTCACCCCGTCGTCCCAGAAGGGGGCGAAGAACGCGTGGGGGTAGTAGGGGGAACCCTCCGAGGGTAGGGGACGGTTCGCGTAATCGTCGTATGAGCCGTCGTCGTAATACGTGCTCTCGAAACCGATGAGGAAGTTCGTGCTGACGTACACGCGGCTGTATGCGCCGCCGCTGCCGAACTTAGCGTTGTTGTAGAACTCAAAATTGCCGGGCAGGGGCACCGAGGCCGCGCTGTCGTCGGCGCCGTCGAAGTCGATCTCTTCACCGTCGCTGATGTCGTACCAGTTGTAGGACGGACCACCGCTCTGGTCGGGGGCGTTGTCTATGTATGCGTAGTACTCGGGATTTCTCATCGTCTCGAGGCTATCTGAATCCCAGTCGCCGTCGTGCTCGGAGCCGATATCGTCCCCGCCCTGTACCTCATCGGGCCGTTCCAGGAAGCGGTCCAGATTCAGACCGATGAAATCGGGGAGGTGGGTCGAAACACACAACGTCTTATCGGCGCAGATGGCGAAGGGGGTTTCGGCGTGCACCATGCACACCAAGACCAACAAAGAGAGAACCAGCAGGAGTTTCCGCATGAGTCTCCTCCATGTATGGCTGAAAGTTAATCCTTATAAGTGCACAAGAGCGTGACCCTTTGCACCGTAAGGGTGTGCTGAAGAGCTATTATACCTTGGAAACCTTACCACGGCCCCCGAGGGGTGTCAAGGGTTTTCCGGCTTCGCCGGCGCATTTATTCAACCGCGCCGGGAACGCCGCCCTCTCTGCAAGGAGGCGGTCAGAAGGGTGAAACGGTTGATCATCCGGTTGTTCAAGTCCTCGGCCCAGTAGCGCCCCGGCGAACGCAGGCCCAATCTGACCGCCAGGGCGTTCACGCCGTCGGTGAGGTACATGCCCGTCCGGGCCACGGCCAGGGGATTTCGACGGCTCCCCCCCGGCGACGATGTCACGGCGATTCCGTAGGTGTAACCGGCCTCCCGGAGGGCGGTCACGACCCGGGCGTCGAAGCGGCCGAAGGGGTAGCTGAAGGCCTCCGGGACCCGACCCAGCTCCCCGGTTATCGCCGCCCGGGACTCGTAGAACTCCCTCTCTAGCGCGGCGTCGTCCAACGCGGTGAGGTCCCGGTGGGTGACGCCGTGGCTTGCGAAACGGACGAGGCCGTCGGCGGCCATCTCCCGCGCCTGTTCCCAACTCAGGTGGCGGAAGGCGCCGCGAGCCAGGGGCTGGTCCCAGTCGTTCGCCCGCCCCATGTAACCGGTCACCAGAAAAACGGTGGCCGGCAGCCCCAATTTCCGCAACACGGGCCACGCCCCCGTGTACACCGATTCGTAGCCGTCGTCGAAGGTGAGCACAACCCCCCTCCCCGCGTCACCGCCACGCCCGAGGGTGTCCAGGTAATCCGTGAGGTGGAGGAACGGGAGCCCGGAGGAACGGACGAACTCCATCTGCCGCCGGAAGGCTCCCACGGTGAGCCAGGTCCCTCCGAGCTCGGGGCGGTTCTGCACCTTGTGGTAGGTCAGGATGACGACCGGCTCGGGGCGCACCGTCCCGTAGCGCCGCCGGTGGTAAAAACGCAGAAAAACGACGAGTAAAAGAAGCCCCGCCCCGAAGGAGAGGATAAGCCAATCGGGGGTCGTCACGGCGCACCGCCGCGGGATAGGGTGAAGCGCGCCCCCATCCGCCTCTCCTCGCCCGGCGCCAGCCGCACCGACCAGGCCCAGACGAGCTGCAGCCCCTGCCAGCTCCTCTTTATCCCCCCCTCGGTGCCCTCGACGGTGATTAAGGGAGATGACCAGAGGTCCGCGACCGGCTCCGCCTCGCTTTTAACGACGAGGCCCGCCCGGCGGTCGGCCAGCGACCAGGAAGCGACGGACCCGCGCCCGTCGCGCCGGGTGATTTTTTGCGGAACCGGCCCCGAACCCCCCGCGCAACGGAGGGTCAACTTGAGATCACGGGGACCGCTGGGCGGCGAGGGGGAGGAATCCAACGCCAGGGTCAGGGCGACCGGCCTCGGCCCGGGGTTGGAGATACGCACCTCGCAACTCCACCCGCCACGGACCGGTGAGTACACGAGCTCGACCTCGACCTTTCCCCGCCCGAGGGGAACCGACCCGGTATAGCCGATCCATCCCCCGTGCACCTCGGGGCCCGTGAGCTCGGGGAAGAGGGCCTCCCCGGTCCCGGCCAGCAGGCGCTCCTTCGCGGCGTTGCCGGGCATGACGACCAGCCGGCAGAATCCGCGTCGGGCCCGGTCCACGGTGAAACCGCGCTCGCCCCCCCGGTGGTACGGCTCGGCGATGCGGGTGAATCCCCCGGCCAGACCGGCGGGCGGGGCCTTGGACAGCCAGTCCAGCACCGCCCCACCGTGATCCAGAACCACCGTCTGCGCCGAGTCGGAAATTACAACCCCGGGCCGGCCGAGCCTCTCGTAGTCGCACAGGGCGACCCGGCGGCGGGAGCCGCGGTCCAGCCGGGCCAGCACCCCGGCCAGGCAACGGTAGCAGTGGTGGCGGAGGAAGTGGTAGTACACCCCTCCGAAGAGGCCGTGCCAGTAGACGTCGTTCACGGCGGCGGCGTCGAGGAGGTCCAGCAGGCGGTCCGCCTCGGCGGGCTCCAGGGTATCTTCCGAGTCGGCGAGGCGGTCACGGGTGTAGAGGTAAGCCAGGTGCAGGCGGCCGGCCGCGGGGTACTTCACCAGAAAGTTGCGCCAGTGGGTTCCCCGGGCAAACCGTTCCACCTCGAGCCGGAGCTCGGGGGCCAGGCCGGCCTCTTCGAGCCGCCCGGGAAGCGACTCCAGACGGGACCGGGCCTCGGTGGGGAGCGCCCAGACCCCCATCCGGTCGTAGGAGGCCGTGGGGAGGTAGACGAGGCGGCGAGGCGGCTCCAGCTCAAGAATATCCGAAAGGAGCGCCGTATCGAGCCAGGGCGGGGCCGAGAGACCATCCAGGAAACGGGCCATCCACCCCTCGCGGTAGCACAGGTCGTAGGTCGTGCCCCGGCGGGCGGGCCAGAGGCCCATCTTCTCGGCGTCGCTCATCACGACCACGACGGCGCGCCCGTCGGCCTCGTTTCGACGGCAACCCGCCAGGTACTCCACGGTCCGCTCCGGCTTCTCCCACGGGATGAGGTACCGGATGGGCTCGTCTATGGGAAAGACCGCCAGGGCCTCCCCGTCGTGCTCCGTGGAGAAGAGGGCGTGCGCCTCCTCCCGTCGCCAGCCCAAATCGAGGAAGTGCCGGTCGTCCAACAGCGTGTAGCGGTACCCGGCGTGGGCCAGGTCGGCGGCCAGTTCCGGCTCCCAGACCCGCTCGGCCAGCCAGGCACCCAGAGGCCGGCGGCCGAAGACTTCCTCCACGCGGGCGGCCAGGCGGGTGAGCTGCCGGTGGCGGTCTCCGGAGGGGATCATGGGCAGAATCGGCTCGTAGTAGCCTCCCCCCAGAATCTCCAACCGACCGGCGGCGACGAGCGAGCGCAGAAGCTCGATGAATGGGCGCCGGGCCGATAGCAGCCACTCCAGGAGCGCCCCGGAGATGTGGAGGTTGAACTTCAACCCGCTCGCCCTGAGCGCACCGACGAGCGGTGAGTAGCTCCGGTCGAAGGCGTGCTCGAAGGTTCCTGGAAAATTACCGGCGGGCTGGTGCAGGTGAAAAAGGACCGGCACCAACAACCGGCCGGACGAGGGGCTTAAGCCCCGTGCCGGGGACTCGCGCGCGAAGGCTCTCCGGTGGTCGGGCATCAGACGGAACCGCCGGGGGGCTCCGGAGGTCTTTCGCCGGGGCTCTTGGGCAGGGTGAAGATGAAGCGGCTGCCCTCGCCGAGCTCCGACTCGACCCAGATGCGGCCGTGGTGGCGTTCGATGATGGCGCGGGTCACCGCGAGGCCAAGGCCCGTTCCGCCGTAGTGGCGGGTGAGCGTCGAATCAACCTGGTAAAGACGCTCGAAGATGCGCTCGAACTCGATCTCGGGGATGCCGATGCCGGTGTCGGCGATCGTGAAGCGGTAGTGGTCCACGGTCTCGACGCAGGAGACGGTCACCGTGCCCTCGCCGATGGTGAACTTGTTGGCGTTCGAGAGAAGATGGGTGAAGACGGTCCGTATTTTGGGAAGGTCAACATCGGCGATGATGGGCTGTTTGGGGAGCTCGAGGACCAGGCTCATCCGCGGGGTGGCGAGGTACGCCGATTGCTCTACGAAGAACTCCTCCAACATTTTGGTCAGGTTGGCGGTTATGAGCTCCGGGGTGTACTGACCGGTTTCGATTTTCAAGAGGTCCAGGAGCTCGATGATGAGGTGGCTCAGGTGGTCGGATTTTTCGATGATGGTTTCCAGGATGTCCTGCTGCTTCTCGTTGATCTCGCCGATGACGCGACCGGCCATGAGCTGGGCGTAGCCTTTGATGACGGTGACCGGGGTGTTGAGCTCGTGGGAAACCATGGAGACGAAGTCTGACTTCATCTTGTCTACCTTCAGGAGCTCCTCGTTGGCCAGGGCGAGTGCCAGGGCGCGCTCGCGCAGCTCCTGGTAGAGGTTGATGTTGTGTATCGCCTGGGAGAGCTGATCGGCGACCGTCTCCAGGGCCGAGATATCCGCCGGATCGAAGGCTTCGGTTTGCGTCGTTTCGAGGTCGAGCACCCCCTTGACCTCCCCCTCGACGAGGAGGGGGATCGCGAGCTCCGCCCCGATTTCGAAAATGCCGGCGGGCATGATGTAGTGGGGATCCTTCGAGGTGTCGGGGACGTAGCGGGTGACGCCGGACCGTGCCGTCCACCCCACGACGCCTTCGGTGGCGGGGGCCCGGTAACCCCGACCGACCAGCACGTCGAAGATGCCCGATTGGGCCTCCAGGACGAGATCGCCCGCCTCGGCGTCCAGTATGAAGAGGGCGACGTTGTCGTAACCCAGGGACTGGTGGATGGCGTTCACGGTTTTACGGAACAGGGGTTCCAAATCGAAGGAGGACAGCGCCAGCCGTCCGAGGGTGTTGATGATTTTCAGCTGCTCCTGTCGCCGCAGGAGCTCACGCTCGGCCTCCTTCGCGGAGGTGATGTCGCGGAGAGACCCCTGGTAGCGGATGTACCCCCCGTCCACCGCCAGGTCGAGGTCCGTCTTGGGGTCCATCACCTCCCGCAGATCACCGTTGCCCCCGTCGTGGATGGATGAAAACCCCAGCTCCTCGCCGGTCATGTGGCGGGGGAAGGCCTTGGCCTCGACGCTCATGGCGACGATGCGCGATGGTCTGGAGCGCGATTGCAGGTGGAACTCCAGCTCCTGACGCCCCAGGCCCGACCTCACCCTTTCAAAGGCGCGCGTCACCGCGGCCCGCCAGTCGGGCATCACGAGGTCCAGAAAGCTCGTCCCGGCGAAGTCCCCCCCCGGCTCGCCGACCAGGGTGGAGAACTGGCGGTTGAAGGTCATGACCTCCAGCTCCTCGTCGAGGACGAAGAGCGCGTCGGTGGCGTCGCGGAAGAGGTTGCGGTAATCGTTCTGCGAGCGCTCCAATTCCCAACGCAGCTTTGACGTGGTAATCGCCTGGGCCGCCAGGTGGGCGAAGGATTCCAGCGGCTGTATCGTCGCCTCGGTGGGCGCGAGCCCGTCCCGGGGGTCGTCCAACGATATGACCCCCAACATCCCCGTGGGCCCTTCGAGAGGCACGAAGAAGAAGTCGTTGGGGTCCCAGTCTATGAACTCCTCCCGAGCGCGCATCGAGGCCAGCCCCTGCTCTCCGATGGTCCCCCGGACCAGCGCCGCGGGCAGGTAGTACGAGCGGCTGATTTTATTGGCGTTCGCCTTAATCCTCTCCAGGTCCTCCAGGCTGAACGGCCGCCTGTCCAGAAGCTCGGCGATTTCCTCCTGCGTCAGCTTCGAGAACGCCACCCTCCTCATCCCCTCCCCCTCGACGAGGGACAGAACCGCCCGCGAGAATGTCGAGTAAGTGGTGATAGCGTCCACAATCGTCTGCCCTATCTTGTAAAAATTCTTCTGGAGGATGATCTCGGCGCCGATGCGCGAGAAGGCCCTCAACCGACCATACGCCTGGTCCAGCTCCTCGAGCGTTTTCTTCTGGTGCTCGATGTCGCGCGCGCCCTGTATTGCCTGGGCAAGGTTCGCGGCGAAGGTCTCGTAGAGCTCCAGGGGAATCCCTCCCCTGGACGGCAGGAACACCGCCACCCCCTCGAAGTGGTCCTTCGACACCAAGGGGGAGACGATGAGCTCCGCTATCCCGACCCCCCGGGCCGACTTGAGGGCATCGTCCCACAGGAGTTTGAGTTCACCGAGGATCTGTGCACCCCCCCCGTTCTCCCCTGCCTCCCGGGTTTCGTGACCCATACGCAGAGAACACCCCGTCGTCTTCATCCGCTCCACAATGTCGTCCATCACCCGCGGGAGCGATTCGGCAGTGAAGAGGGGGTTGCCGCGGGACTCGACGCCCCCGCCTTTCCGCCGGTTCAAAGCCCGCTTGAGCTCGTCCGAGAAGTGGTTCGCCAGCAGGCGGTACGACACTTCCCGCCCTTCGGCGCGCCGTTCCACCGGCGCGAGAACCTGCAGACCGGCCAGCCCGAGAGCCTCGGAGATCTTCCCGCAAAGGAGGTCCAGGAGCTGCGACAGCTCGAGTTCCCGGGTGAGGGACTGGCTTATCTCCCTTATGCTCGTTATGCCGACCATTTCGAGTTCCCGCGCCTCGCGATCACCCTCCTCCCGCTCTTTTTTCAGGCGGATCAGATTGTGGCGCCAGTAGATGACGCCGCCCGCCACCAAGAGGAGGAAGAATCCTACGAACGTGAAAAAGTACCGCCTCTGGGCGTTCTTCGCCGGCGCGATAACCCCTTCGGAGTCTTTGAGGCTCAGGAGCTCAAAGCGGTGCCCACCGAGCTCGAAGGGGCGCAGGACGCCCACCGCCTCGCGGTGCGTGTCGGCCAGGGTCAGCCGGACGGGACCGCCGTAGCCGTTGGTTACGAAGATGGAAGCGAGCGCCGACCGCGGATCCTCCGCTTCCGCTACGCTGCTCAAACTCCGTAGGCCGCGCCTCCCGGACGCCTGCGCGGGGCCCGCCTCTCCGGCGGGCTGAGCCAAAGCGCCGTAGGTCGCGCCGTAGGCCGCACCTTTCCAGCCGGGCGAGTGGTCGAGACCCTGGAGGATCATGCCCGATCCGTTGAGGACGTAACAGGTCGCGCCCGAGTGGATGACCCCGGAGAGGTAACCGCCATCGTTCCGCCCCGCGGAGAAGGCGCGGGAGAGGTCCAGATAGCCTACGATTCGACCCTGAACGGCCCCGCTGCGCACCGGGATGCTCACGGTTACGAAGCAGCCCTCGTCGGTGAGGCAGGGCTCGGACACGCTCACCCCGTCGGGAGACAAGGGGTTTAAACCCCTTGCCTCTGTGGGTTGTTTATCCGCCGGGACGGACGGTGCGGAAGAACCGGGCGGGTAGACGATGACGGCGCCGCCGGCCTCGTCGTAGAAGGCGATGTGGAGGAAGCTCTTGGAGCCGCGCAACTGGGAATGCTCATAAACGGCCGCCATGGCCGCTCGGAGCTCGGCCGTTCCCCGCGCGACCTCGGGGTGGGCCAGAATCGAGATGGAATTGGAAAGGTCGTTGAAGGCCTCGGTGATGCCGTACACCGCCGAGTGCAGGAGATCCTCCTGCTCCACGGCGAAATTCTGCACCGCCTCCCTCCCGGCCCCAATATCGAACAACAGGGTCAGGGTGGTCAGCGCGACCAGAAGCAGCGAGAGGACGATCCAACTGAACTTGAAGAGTTTTGTCCGCATGTAGTTAAACGGGCGCAGTTTAGAATCAGAACCGAATAATACCACAACCCGCGATGGTGAGGCCGCACCACGTTATCCGCGGAAACGAAGGAAGTAAAGCCCCCGGTAAAACGAAGCGAAGCGAAGTAATGCCCCCGGCAAATCCCGACCTCCACCCTCTAACGCCAACGGGCGTCGGCCAGCGCCAGCTCCGCCAGGAGGAATAGGACGGTCAGCGCCAACAGCACGCGCCACAGGGGGAAGGGGACCGGGACGGCCTCCGGGGTCAGCCGCTCCGACATCAGCACCTCGATCGAGGGGCCGAGCAGCCCGTAATCGCCGGGGTCCAGAACGGTGAGGTCGCCCTCGCCGGTCGGGGCGTTGACGGCGAACATCTGTTCGCCCGCATCCGATTCCAGCCTCCACACCCCCAGACGATCGAGCTCGACGCTCCAGGGCCCGTCCCCGTCCAGGATCGTCTCCCCGCCGTCGGGCGCCGTGAGCCTCCCACCCCTCGAAGTCGGAACGGTCAGGACCCGCCCTGCGGTGTACGCAGCCGACTCGGCCTCACCGTAAGCGCAGAACCGGAGCGCCTGGTTGAAAAGGGAGGGGAAGGCCTCCGTGGCGGCGAAGGTCCCGTCCTGGAGCCGATATGGCAGCAGCCAGAGGAGCAGCCTTCCCGTGGAAAATCCCCGGTACGCCAGCGCCGGCTCACCACCCGAGTAGCGGAGGAGAACCCGCCACTCGTCGCTCAGGGCGCAAGCGGCGATGCGGTCGGCGACCGTGCTCCGGGTCAGCTCGCCGAGGGGACCGGCGAGGGGTCGGGTGACCTCGTTCTCGGGAATCCGGCCCAGCCTGTACCCCGCCGCCGCCTCCCGGCGGACCGCCGACCCGATACCCGTCCAGGGGGGGAAGGCGAGCCCGTCCTCGGGCGGTACGGCGATCATCAGGCCGGCGCCCCCATCCAGCCGGGTCTTCACCAACGTTTCCTGCTCCGCGCTCAGTGGTCGCTGGGCGTTCCAGAGTAACACGTCGGCCCCGGCGGCGTCGGTCGTCCCGGCGGCCAGCCCGGGAGCGGTGTCCAGGGCCGTCCCGAGAAGCCCCGCGTCGCCGAGGGTGAAGACGGCCGGCGCCGGATGCACGAGGACCGCCAGCCGCGCGACGTCGTCCACCCCGAAGGCGTCGGACGGCTCGGCGGTGAGTTGGATGACCGTCCAGCCGGGATCGACGGGTACGACACCCATGTCGAACCGGCCTCCGACCGATTCCCGCAGCGACGCCTCCTGGCCGCCGGTGGACAGCCGGTAATCCCGGGGCGGGCCGGTGACCGAGGCGGTCAGTTCCAGCTCGGCCCCGGCCAGGGGCAGGGGATTCCGGGCTCCGAGCTCCTTGATGCCTCCGTTCCGGGCTGAAATACCGGCGGGGTAGACGAGGAGGGGGTAGGGGAATGCGAGCGGCCCGGTGACGCAGGCGGCGGGGAGATCGCTGAACAGCGCCGCGACGCCTTTACCCCCGGAGGTGCCCAGCCTGGAGGCGGCGAACTCCAGGGCCGAGGCGAGATCTGTGCCCCCCAGCCCCGCCTCGACGCCGCCCAGGGCCGCGAGCGCCTCGATAGGCTCCACGGATTCGGCCGCGGGGCGCGGGTGGTCGTCGAAGGCGACTAAATCCACCGGGGTCCCGGCGGGCAGCAGCTTGAGGTACCGCGCGCAGGCGCTCTTGGCCCTCTCGAACCGCTCCCCGCCCGAGTCCACGGCCGTCATGGAGAGCGAGCGGTCCAGCAGGACCACCACCCTCTCGGGGACGCCGCCCAGGATGCCCTCGGAGCGAACGACGGGTCCCGCCGCCGCCAGAACGAGGCACGCCAGGGCCAGGATGCGCAACAGCAGCAGCAGGATTTCCCGGAGCCGCAGACGACGTGCCTGCTCCGCGGCCGTCTGCCGGACGAGCTGTAGGGAGGGGAAGCGGCGCCGATGCCTCTGCCTGCGCTTCCACCAGTACAACAGGAGCGGCAGGAGCGCCGCCGGCAGGGCGAAGAGCAGCCAGGGGGCGGAAAATTGCAGCAAGGCTACCGTCTCAGGGTTCTACGGCCCACCGCGGCCACGAGGTCGGCCCTCCGGGAGAGGAAGCGGCGGAGTGGGCCGGTGAAGGGCTCGTCGGTGGTCAGGCGGAGGTAATCAATGCCCGCCGAGCGTAGCCGACCGGAGATTTTTTCGAAATGCTCCCGGGCGCGCCGGCGGTAGCGCAGGGCGAGCGCCTCACCATCCACCGGCAGGCGGCTGGAATCCTCGGCGTCCTCCAGCAGCAGGGCCCCCTTGAAATCGGGCTCCAGCTCGTCGGGGTCCAGGATGTGCAGGCAGAGGAGCTCGTGCTTGCGGGCGGCCAGGGCGGCCAGGGACGTACCGAGGGCTTCGGGGTCGCCCCAGAGGTCCGAGATGATGACGAACAGGCCGCGGCGGGTGGTCCGGGCGGCGAGCTCCCGGGCCAGGGCGGCGAAATCCGTCCGGCCTCCGGTCTTCAGCCCGCCGAGCGCGGAGAGGACGATGGAGAGTTGCAGGGGCCCCCTCCGCGGCGGCAGGTAGGGCTCTATCCCCTCGCCGAAGCCGGCCAGCGCCAGGCCGTCCCCCTGACGGACGACGATGTAGGCCAGGGCGGCCGCCAGGCTCACCGCGTAGCCCAGTTTCGTCACGCCGCGCGAACGCCCTCCCGCGTAATCCATCGAGGCCGAGGTGTCCACCGCCAACCAGCAGCGCAGATCGGCCTCCTGCCGGAAATTCTTCACGTACAGCCGGTCGGTCTTGGCCCAGACCCGCCAGTCCACCAGGCGCGGCTCGTCACCGGGCCGGTAGGGGCGGTGCTCGACGAACTCCTGGGCCACGCCGCGCAGGGGCGAGCGGTGCAGACCGGTCAGCAGGCCCTCCACCACCAGGCGCGCCCGGAGGCGGAGGTCCCCGATTTCGGCCACGGCGGCCGGATCGAGCGGGTTGAATGCTTCGACCATCGAGTCCTTTTTTATTCAACACAGGATCGTGAGTACACCCGGCGCCGTCAGCCCCAAGGCCGGGCGACCTCAGCGGACCACGGCCAGGCGTGTGGTCACCGTTTCACCGTCGGCGCTCAGGCGCACCAGGTACACGCCCGGCGGTAACTCGGCCGTGTCCAACCCGAAAGAATGACGACCCCGCGGCAGGAACGCGTCCACCGGCGTCGCCACCCGGCGCCCCGCCACGTCGTAAAGCGCGACGGTCACCCGGGCCTCCTCCGGCAGGTTGAAGGCGAGAACCGCCCCCGCGCCCGCCGGGTTGGGGTAGGGCGTCGAGAGCCAAAGCCCATCCCCGTCCCGGACGTACTCCACCTCGATCGGACCCGCCTCGACGTACCCCCCCGTGTCGTCGTAGGCGCGCAGAGTATAGGCGTAGGTCCCAGAGGCCAATCCCGGATCCAAATAAGCGCCCGCGGCCGGGAGCGGCGAGTCCGAGAGCGGCTCTCCGTCCCGCTGAATATCAACCTCGACGGCCCCCTCTACGCACCAGCGCACGAGAACCCCGTCCGCCGCAGGCTCAGCCTCGAAGGAGACGACCGCTACGCCGGCCTCGGGGTCCACGTACCCGGCGAAGATGTCCCCGCCCGAGCCCATCTGGTTGGCGTGCACCCCCTTGCCGGCGCTGACCACGTACTCCCCCCCGGGGGAGATGTCCACCCCGAAGACGGACCCCGGCGTGTAGAAGCCGAACCAGAGGCCGTCGGGCTTGGAATCCCGCAGAATCTGCACCTCGGGGTTGGCCTTGGTTTGGTCGCCCCAGTAACCGACGACGATCCACTCGCCGTCCCGGGAGAGCTCGATCCAGGCGGGGACGTCCTGGTAATCGCCGCCGCCGGGGTGGGTCTCGTACACCCACAGCGGCTCGGAACCGTCGGAGACGTTGAAGCGGGTGACCCAGTTCTGCAGGTATGTGGTCGAGTACCAGACCAGGACTATCTCCTCGTCGTCCGCGGCCACGTCGGCCACACCCGCGTAGTTTGAGCCGGGGTGGTAGTACGTCCAGAGGTGCTCGTAGCTGGACCCGTTCCACCCTAGCACGTTCATCCCGCCGAAGCCGTAGACCACCACCGAGCCGTCGGGGCTGACGCCGAAGCAGTCCGTGGAGGCGCCCAGGTCGTAGGTGTCCTCCAGGGCGCCCGTGGCCACGTCCACGCGGTAGAGAAAAGCGTGGGCCCGGAAGATGCACTTGGTGCCGTCGGCGGTCAGGCGGAGCTGCCGGGGGCTGTAGGCCAGGCTCTCGTCCTCGTAAATCGAGATGGGCTCCGGGGAATTTTCTGCGAAAAACATCACCGCCAGGGAATCGCCGTCGTTGCCCCCCACGGCCAGGACGCCCCCGTCGGCGGAGCAGGCGACGCGCCCCGGACGGTCCACGCTGTAGGGGGCGTAGCCCGCCGCGTCGCCGTCCCAGGTCCAGTCCGGCTCGGGGGATGAGGCGTGGAACTTGTACACCTCGAAGCTGTCGTCCCGGTCGTCGTGCCAGACGCCGTAGAAGACGTCGGCGTCCTCGGCCGCCGCCACCCCGAATTCGCGCTCCCGGTCAAACTCCCAGAGCGGAACGCCGTCGCCGTCCATCTCGAACATCTTACCCCCGCCGTACCAGCCGCCGCTCCACACGTACCCGTCGTCGCAGCCGATGGCGACGCAGTTGCGCTGCGGCCCGCCGTCATCAATGTGGTACTGCCACAGGACGTCGCAGTCGGGCGGCGGCGGGATGGGGCACCCCGCCGCGGATGGGGAGACGCGGGCGCCGTAATCGAGCTCCTCCACGGTCCCCTCCCCGCCGGTCACGAGGATCAGGCCGGTGTCGGTCCCGCCGGCCGCCACCAGCGCCGGCAGCAGAAAAATCAACCAGATAGCTCTTTTCATCGGCACCCCCTGTATGCTGCGATGATTATAGGCAACCCCCGCCCCACGGTCAAACGCGTGAAAAAAGGGGCGAAAAGCCGACCGCCTCCGGAGCCTGACGGCGGACAGGGGCTCAAGCCCCCCGCCTAAAAAAAGGCCGGAGGAAATAATCCGCTCCGGCCTCGTCCTGCGCTTTATCAGGGGTTCGTCTACCCCTGTACGAACACCTGGATCTGGTGATTCGATGTATCCACGATGTAGACGCCGCCCTGGGAGTCAACGATGACGTCCTGGGGCTGGTTGAACTCGCCCTCGGCGTCTCCCTCGACACCGAACTTGAGCTCATAACCTCCATCGGTGTCGAACCGCTGAACACGGTCGTTGTTGGTGTCGGCGACGAAGACCTTATCGTCACCCGAAACCGCGACGCCCTGCGGATAGCGGAAATCGCCGTTGTCCTCGCCCAGCTCGCCCCACGCGGTCAAATACGTCCCGTCGGAGGCGAACTTCTGGATGCGGCAGTTCATCAGATCGGCCACGTAGATGTCGTCCGCGGAGTCAACGGCCACGGCTGCGGGCCGGTCGAACTCGCCGTCGCCCCCGCCCTGCGTTCCCCAGGAGGCGATGAACCCGCCCTCGCCGTCGAAAACCTGGATGCGATGGTTGTAAGTGTCGGCGACGATAACCCGATCCTGGGAATCAACGGCGATGCCGAAGGGGCGATCCAACTCACCGTCGCCGTTACCGCTTTCACCCCAGGTCCTGAGGAAAGTCCCCGAGGCGTCGAAGACCTGGACGCGATCGTTGAAGGTGTCCGCGACGTAAACATTGGCGCCCGAGTCGAGCGCAACGTCGTTGGGGTACAGGAATTCGCCGTCCCCGGTGCCGAAGCTTCCCCAGGCCAGGAGGAAGACGCCCTCCGAATCGAAGACCTGTATCCGGTTGTTCTCCACATCCGCGACGTAGACGTTCGTCTGGTCACCCTGCGCGATACCGCGCGGGCTTTGGAACTGCCCCTCTTCATCGCCCTCGCTCCCCCAGGCGAAGGAGAACTCGTAACCTTTATCGCCGGGGCCCGTTCCCGTGTCACAGGAAATCACCGTGAGAAGCCCGGCGGCTAAAAGGACCGTGAGAGCCTTTTTATTTTTACCCATGTCCCACCTTTCCGTACGGGCTATCGTCAACGGGCGATGACCAGTCTCTTGACAGTGGCGAAATCACCGGCCCGGAAACGGTAGAGGTAAACACCACTGGGGAGCGGAGCTCCTCCTGCATCGAGACCGCGAAAGACGACCTCGTGCACACCCGCTTCCTGTTCGCCGTCCACCAGTGTACCCACCAGCTGGCCCGCGAGGTTGTAGACGTTCAACCGGACGTACCCCCGGTCGGGCAGGCTGTAGCGGATGGTGGACTCATCGGTGAAGGGATTCGGGAAGTTCTGGGAGAGGGTGCACCTGGCCGGCGCGGTTTCTCCACCGGCCACGGCGTAAACGGGACCGAAGGTGGAAACCGACCCGTCGTTGAAAATCGCCTCCAGCTTGTAGGAGTACGACTCCCCGTCCAAAGCGCCCGTGTCGGTAAAGACGAAGGGTGAGTCGCCGGTCAAGAGCAGACCGTTGAGTAGCCGCCAATCACTCGGCGAGGCCGCCGTACGCGGGTCGGACGGTCGCGACGGTGAGGCGGTGGCGGGGACGATGGTGCAGGTATCCGCCGGAATGCGGCTCCGGCGGAGCACGTTCCAGCCCACGAGGCCCGAGAGGGGAGCGGCGGTGCTCCAGTGAACCTCAACGCCCTCCTCGACGCCGCGGGCGTATAAATCCGTCAATACGATGTCCAGGGCATCCTGGTCCACGTAGAGACGGACGGTGACGTCCCCGACCTGGGCGCAGTTGACCTGATCGTAGTTGGAAAAAACCAGATACCACTTGCCGTTGTCGGGAAGCATGAAGGTAAGCGAGCCGGAGCCGGAGTCCTCGGTTATCCCATAGGCCTCGAAGGACTCACCGGAGACGAACGACTGGTAGTTGGCCTCGTCGCAGAAGAACAGCTCGAAGTTGCCTGTACCAACGTTGTCGTAGCTGTAGGTGGTGCCGTAGACGCTCTCGCCGAACTTGTACTCCCAGGGCAGATTGTAATCCACCTCGAACTTGTACTGGTCGGCGGGGTCCGACGGGGGGTCCGCCTCGCTCACCGGCAACAGCGGCATGATCCCGCCGTTCTCCAGCCGCACGTCCAGCGTGTAGTGCTCCTCCGCCTGGGCGTTGTCAATGATCTTCACCGTGCCGCTGCCTTGGGGATAGCCGCCGCCGAGTTCGGCCGAGAAAACCTTGAGGTTGTAGTCCCTGCCGGCTGGGGGCCCGCAATCCGGGTCGTCGTCGCCGAGGACGAAATAGGCCTTTCCCGTCGAATCGGTTGTATCCCAGGCCGTCCAGCCCTGACCACCGTAGAGGCTGTCCGTGGCTATCTTGCAGAAGGCGCCGTCAACCAGGTTGCCGTCCAGGTCCCGCACGGTGAGGTCCAGGGTGCAGTACTCGGAGTAGCCGCTGTCAATCACCTGGTAGTTGTAGTGGTCGTTGCGCCAGTCCCAGATGCCCGACACCTCCTTGCCGCCGCCCACGTCGGGATCGTAGCAGATGCCGTAGTTGTCTATGTGGGTCGGACCGGGTGAGGGTGGGGAGCCGGCGGGGGCGCCCCAGCTCACCTGGTAGGGGTGCCAGCCTTCGTCCCAGAACTCGCACCAGACGTGGTCCTCGACGATGTCCATCGCCGAGATGCAGGGGATGAGCGCGGTCCTGGTGCCGGCGCACAAGAGGTCCTGCAGCTCGCCGCAGTTGCCGTTGTGATCGGTGATGATCAGGTTAGGCTGGATGGGCCGCGGGTTCGAGGCCTGGTTGGCTACGTGGCGCGACACCCAGTTGCCGATGACGTCCAGCGCCATGTCGTCGTCCGAGAAGGGCCGACCGCCGTCCAGGTTATCGTGCGGCTGTCTATCCCAGACGATCTCGGTCTGCGACAGCAAATCGAAGAGCTCGCGGTTCAGGTAGTCGGGATGGGTGTAATCGAAGAGGAACTCGCGCCAGAACTCGTTGTAGACCTCGGAGTCCATCTTGGGCGCCTCGTCGGAGCACCTGGGATGAACGATGTACCAGTAATAAAATTCCCGCGGCATCTCGATCCAGGTTTTTTGCCCCTCGTCCTCCACGCAGTACTCGACGGTGGAGTAGTAATCACCCGGGGGAGCGCCGTAGTCCACGATGTTCACGTAGTTCAGATACTCGTCGTTGGAGTAGCAAAGCCGGGCGTTCACCTCTAAAAGTGCCTCGTCGAGGGGGATGAAGTTGAAGTAGGAGATGTGGGCCACCTGAAAGGCGACTTCGTCCACGTAGGGGGGGCTCGCCGAGAGGATGGCCTGAGCCGCCCTGTCCTGGATGGTGGTGCCGAATCGGCTGAGATTGGTTGCAAGATCGTCGTAAAGCCATTCCGGCGCGTAATCGAGCGCCTGGTGGGCCAGCTCGGTCAGCGGGTCCTCCGGCGGCACCTCGACCAGGGATTCGCTCGCCCGATCGAAGTACAGGGCGAAGTACTCCGACTCCGGCACCATCCGCCGCCCGTGGTAGACGTCAATGAGCTGCCAGTCGTAGGTCGGCTCCATCTCAGGCGACAGTGCTCCCTCTCCCTCCGAGGTTTCCTCCCGGTCCTCGCCGGTTACAACAACGCCGGTGGCCGCCAGGTTGGTCCCGACGACGGGGCCGGGAGGCAGGCTCCCCTCGGGAAGGACGGTCGTGCATCCAGCGTCTTCGGGAACTTGCTCGGCAAACGCAAGAAGAGGAAGCGCCAGGAAGACGACGACACATGAAGTGAACGGGTAACATCCGCTCCTTCTCCAAAACATGATACCTACCTCCTATGATCTCATTTATGCACCTATTAACTTAATACGAAAACAGTCGGTAGTCAACAACGTACAAAGAGATGGGCCGTTTTTCCCCCTTCTTTCACGCCAAAGCAGCGAAGAAACCCGAACCGCGGCATGAAAAAAGGGCGATCCGGCGCAATCGCCCAGCTTCCAGCTGATGGCGTACTTAAAACACCTCGCCCCCCAGCTCCTCGGGCGGGACCATACCCCTGGGATGACGGATCTTCCAGTCGGTGAGGTCGGCGTCGGACTCGAAGCCCGAGCCGGTGAGGGAGATACCCCCCTTCTCATAGCTCACGGCCCGCTCGGTGAACAGGCGCTGCTGGCGGTTGTCCCACCCGAGCACCTCGGTCTCGAGGACGGCCCCGGCGTCGGAAACGACCACCACTCCGGTCCGGGCCTCCATGTCGTTGGTCAGGAGGTTGACCGTGCCCTCCTCGGCGTTGAGGACGGCCACGTGCTCGCCGTTTTTGTAGAAATCCACCCGGGGGTGCTTGGCCACCGCCTGGTGCGTGTCGTCCCAAACGAAGGCCAGCTCGGCCACCAGCTCCCAGGTAAGCTCGCCGCCCTCGCTCTGCCGGAGGGTGAACTTCTCTATCTCCTGGTCGGGGTCTCCCTCCACCGGGAAGAAATCCACCGGGCGCTCCTCCCCGCAGGCCAGGAGCAGAAGGGCGGTGAAGAAAATTGGAATCGTTTTCATATCACTCGCGCGCAATCCTCCGACCGCCCGCCGGGTCAAAGGCTCTCGAAGAGCGCGGCCGTTTCCGCGGCCAGCCTCGACCGTTCGTACGCGCTCACCCGTTCCCGGGGCGGCGGCTGGGGCGGGTCGTCGAGGAGGAGGCGGAGCGCCCCGGCGATTTTTTCCGAATCGTCGGGGTCGGCCGTCGGCCCCGCGCCCAGGGAGCGGACCAGGTCGGCGGCGTCGCCGGGCGGACAGCAGGCCAGAATGGGCTTACCCAGGCGGAGGTACTCGAAGAGCTTCCCCGTAAGTACGGTCTGCGCTCCGGGCTGGTTCCCCACGACAAGAAGGAGCAGGCGGCAGCGGGCCAGCTCTTCCAACGTCCGCCGGTGGGGCAGGTTCCCCAGGCGGGTGATGAGCTCGGGCCTGCGTTCAACGAAGCGACTTAGGGTATCCTCGGCCTCCAGCCCCGACGTGCCGATTTCGAGGAAGCGCAGGCCGGTCTCCGGCCGCTCGTCGGCGACGGTCTCCAGGGCGGCGAGGAAGGCGTCGGGCCGCCGCGCCCCGTAGAAGGTCCCCGCGTGACCGACCACCGTCCCCGGATGGGGCGTCAAGTCGTCCAGACCGGCGAAATCCGCCTCATCGTAGCCGTTGGTGATGACTTTGATTTTGCGGGCGGAGTCGGGATAGAACCGGCGGTAGAGCTCCCCCATCCGCGGCGTGGCGCAGACCAGGGCGTCCGCCGTCTCCACGACGACCCGCTCCAGCCGCCGCTGCAGGATCCGATGGAAGGACGTCGCGGGGTCGAAGAAGGGGCCGAGGGTCCAGGAATCGCGCAGATCGGCCACCCACTTCAACCCCAGCTCCCGCTTGAGCGCCAGGCCCACCAGGTGGCCGCTCACCGGCGGAGAGGTGGTCCAGACGGTGGAATAGCGCCCCTGGCGGGCCAGCTTGAGCCCCAGGGACCGGGCGGCTCGCGACCAGCCCGCCTGCTGGTCGGGCAGGTTCCCCAGGCGGGCCAGGCCCGTGCGCAACCTCCCCCGCCAAGAAGAACCGGCGGAACCCCTTGAACCGGCCGAGGAACCGCCGCCGACGCCCAGAAGCCGGGCCGCGCTGGGAAAACGCCGGGCGGGCGCCCGGTGGACCGGACAGTCCACCTCCCCCAGGGCACCCTCGTCCCGCAGGTGATACCGGGGGTCGTCCGCGCCAAGCACCTCGGGCTCCCACCCCGCGGCGGGGAGGTACTTTCCCAGTTTCAACGCGCGCAGCATCCCCCCGCCCCCCAGCGGCGGGAAGAAGTAGCTGACCAGCAGCACCCGATGTTCAGCGAGCACGGTCGCCGTCCCAGCGGTCGAGGATTTTTGCGAGCTGCTCCGCGCGGGCCGGAGCGGCGAAGAATCGCCGGGCCGCCACGGGAACGGGCCGGCTCAGCGGACCCGTCCCCTCCAGGGCCCCTTTTAGCGAACGGTACACGCCCTCGTCGTCGTCGTCGTCGTGGGCCGCGCCCAGATCGAAGCGCTCCAGCGTCCGGCGGGCGGCCCGGTTGGCCGAGACCAGAAGTACCGGCCGTCCGGCGCCGACGTAATCCGAGGTGCGCCCCGGCAGCCCGTGGGGGTTGTCCCGGGCGGCGGTGAGGAGGAGCACGTCCGCCGCGCGTTGCTGTCGCAGGCTTTCCCGGTAGGGGACCTGACCCAAAACCTCGGTGAAGGCGCCTGCCCCGTTCTCCCGGGCCACGTCCAGGAAGGGTCGCCCGACGCTGGTCCCCACGTGGCGCAGAACTATTCTGCGCGCGGGATTCTCCCCGGCCAGCCGGGCCAGGGCGCGGCAGACCGTAGGCAGCCCCTCGTCGTCCCGGTGGGTGCCGACCATGGAGACCAGGAACCGGGACGGGTCGCGCTCGACGGGGCCGAGGTCGGCGTCCGGCTCCGGGTCGTAGGAGAGCGGCGCCCAGACGATTTTCCGGGCCGCGGCGGGATAGCGCATCCGTAGATCTTCCGTCTCGACGGGGGAAGCGCAGAGAACCGCCCGCGCGCTCTCCACCGCTCGGGCCTCCCCCCGCAGGGCCACGGGTCGGGCCAGCGGACCCGTCGTTTTCGCCACCCAGCCGTCCACCCACCGGTCGGCCAGGTAGGCCACCCAGGGAATATCGAAACTGCGGGCCAGGCGGTCGGCCAGCCGCAGGTGGCTGAAGGGGGGCGCGATGACCAGGAGCGCATCGAAGCGTCCGCCGCGCCCCAGCCGCCGGCCTTTTGCGTAGAAGAAGGGGACCGACAGCACCTTGGGGTCTGGCTTCAACAGGACGTGCTGGAGGCGGGACAGGGCTCCACCGTGGCGGAAACCGCCGGAGCCGAAGCCAGCCCGGCGCACGCCCGCCAGCCATAGGAGCCGCGCCGGGTCCAGCGAGCCCGCCCGTTGGACCTCGGCGAATTTTGCGAAATCGCGCTCCAGCGCGCGGTCGTAGGCGTAGTAGAGAATCGGCTTGACGGTGAGCACCTCGGGCCGCCAGCCGTAATCCGAGAGAAATTTGACGTAGGGCAGCGGCTCTTTCACGCCGCCCATCCCCAGCGGCGGGTAGTAGTAGGCGATGATTAAAAGCCGCTTCATACCGGTCCCGGCGCCCACGGCTCGCCGACGAATGCCTCGCCCCCGACCAGGGCCTGCAACCGCCGTTCGACCAGGGCCAGGTTATCCTCCAGCCGCCCGACGCGGCGGAAGACCTCGAGGTTGACCCGCCTGTCCTCGTCCGACCGCTCCGGTCCGACCAGCCGTGCGATCAGGCGTTCGGCGAGGGCGGAGGCATTGCCTACGGCATCCCCCACGGGGAAGAGGTCCGCCCGCGCCCCGGCAGCGATTATCTCCCGGTCGGCGGGGATGTCGGTGACGACGGGGTAGGCGCCGCAGGCCAGGGCTTCCAGGAGGGAAATGGACATCCCGTCCACCTCGGAGCAGGAGACGTAGACTGCGGCGTTGCGGAGGTAATCCGCCGTCTGCCTGGAGGCGAGCCTCCCGACGAACTCGCACCGGTCCCGAACGCCGAGCTTTTCGGCCAACCGTTCCAGGGAGCCACGCCGCGGCCCGTCGTTGGCGACGACGACGCGCACGTCGGGGATGCGCCTGACGACGTCGGGCAGGGCCTGAATCAGGGTCTCCACGCGGAGGATGCCCTTGTGCTCGCGGTTGGTGAAGACGAGGCGGGGGTCGCGCTCCCCATCGTCGCCCGGATGGAACATGTCCGGGTTCACCCCCACGTAGGTCGCCGCCACCCGGCGCTCCTCGGCCCCCAACCGGCGGGCGTGGTCCAGGAGGTGCCGGCCGCAGACCAGCGTCAGGTCGGCCCGCTTCAGTATCAGGCCCACGCGCCACCGGTCGTAGGGGTGGCGGTCCACGGCGTAGGGGATGTCCGGGCTCCAGGCCGCCACGGCCAGCGGGTGGCGGTCCACCAGGGCGGCCAGGAAGCCGTGGCTCGGAAGGTACTGGCCGAGAACGACGTCGGGGTCAATCTCCCGGACCAGGCGGCGGGCCCGGCCCACCGAACGGAAGACCTTCCACTGGCTGACGCCGTCCGTCCGGGTGAGGGTGTGCTGGTTGGCGCAGAGCTTTTCTCCGCGCTCGATACTGATGAGGTGCACCTCGTGGCCGCGCCCGGTGAAGAAATCCACCCAGCGGGGGGTGTGCACGTTGGCGGCGCTGGAAAAGAGGGCTATGCGCATCGGCGTCGTCCGTTTCAGTCGCCAATTTTAGCACGGATTGCGCCCTCGTAGGGGCCGACCGACGGCGCGCCGTTCAGGTCGGCCCGCGGGTGGGCCCGAAGGCCCGACCCTACGTCAACGCAATCAACGAGACACTGGTCGGGGTGTGGGCTACCCTCATTAAAAGCGGGCGGGTGTAGACACCCGCCCCTACGAGAATGAGAAGCCGTCCACCGGGGACGACTTCAACGTTTTGCTGGGGTATAACTCGCTTCGCTTCGTTTCCCACGCCCTATTACGCCAAGGTGTCGCAGATTTAGTCAGCCTCCCGCCGCTTCCGGCCCGCGAGGACGACGACCAGAACGATGATGATCGCGGCGCCAAGGCCTATCACGAGCCACAACCACCAGGGCAGGCCCCGGGTGATTTCGGTCCGTGGCACCGCCCCGTCCGGCAAGTATGCGCGCGTGGAAACCAGAAGGACCGCCTCGGCGACACCCCTGTCGAGGGCGACGCCCGCTGAGACGAGAGCATAGTGGTCACCCAGAATCTGCACCACCTCGGGCAGCTCCAGCCCCGGCGTCATGGCCAGAAGCTTGACCAGTTTATCCACGCTGACGAAGCTGACCAATCGGTACCCGGGCAACTGACCCTCGACCAGCCGGTAATCCTCGTTGGAGTAAACCCCCTCGGCCCGCCCCAGGTCCACGTCCCGGATTTTGCCCACCATCCCCGAGTCGCTGGTCAGGATGAGATAGCCGTCGTAGAAGGCCAACGCCGGTTTCAACGGCATAGAAATCGGTCCGCCCACGGTCAGCTCGTCCAGCTCCACATCGCCCTCGGTGCGGCGCTCCAGCGAGACGGCTTCCATCTCGCCCTCGAGGGCCGACACCAGGAGCGGCCGGAGCTTGGAGTCGTAGATGAGCTTGAAGAGCGCCGGGTCGTCCAGCTTGAGCCCGAAGGTGACGCCCGGCATCCAGCCGGCGTCGGTGAGGAAGAGGAAGGAGCCCCCGCCGACGCTCTGGATGAGGCTGACCAGGTTCTCCTCACCCACGGCCGCGATGAACTCCGCCGACTCCGGGATCATGTCGAGCGCGTGGACGAGCATCCCGGCGATACCCTCTTTCTCCTCAAGGGGAACCAGGCCCTCGTCCCCGCCGATGAAGGCGAGGCAGTCCCGGGGCACGGGCAGCTTGTTCTCCGGTTCATTCGAATCGGTAAAGTCGCCGCAGGCCACCGCGGAAAAGCGGAGCCCCTCGGGCTGGATTTTGAGCCCCAGCCCGACGCTCTGGACCTTGGTCAACCAATCCCTGACCACCCCGGGGACCTCCGGGGCCTGGGTCAGGGCCAGGGCCAGGAAACCGCGGATGGAGCTCAGGTCAATGAGGACGCAGGCCGAGTAATCCCCGTAATGCTCCGCCAGGGGGCGGACGCCGTCCCCGGCGAAGAACCGCTTCTCGGGATCGCCCAGGGCGTCCAGGCAGCTCTTCACGAGGGGGAGCGACTCGCTCGCGATGAAGAGGCCGCCGGTTTCGGCGCTGTAAACACCGTTGGAGAGCCTGATTTCGGCCTCCGCGTAGTTTTCGATGGGCTCCGGCTTTTCCTCTTTGATGCTGGAGTAGTAGAAATCGGAGAACGAGGCGGGGTCGTTGAGGGAGACCAGGACGACCGGCTGCGGCTCCGGGAATCCGCCCAGGGCGATGCAGAACGGTTTGTCCACGTCAATCCCCAGGTCCCAGAGCCCCTGGAGGGAGTCCGCGGGGGGCTCCTCGCTATCGAACATCTCCCGGACGAGCTCCTCGATTCTACCCACCACCTCGTCCGCCAGGTTCGGGGCCACCCCGCGCAGTTCGTTGATCAGGCTTTCGGCGCCGTCCCAGAGGCCGGCGAGGTCGGGAACGTAGACCACCTGGAAGACTCCCGTCGGGACGGCCTCGGTGGGGTCGCCCCCCTCGGAGGCGCAACCGGCGAGCCCGAGGAAAAGGCAGGCGGTCAACAGGGGGATTAATAAACGGCGCATCTTCAATCCTTCGGTTGGGGTTCGTTTAAAAGGAGAGTAGGTCGTCCCGGCCGCCCTTCCGCTCGAGGACGGTGTAGAGGGATTCGGCCTCGCCCTTCCGCGCGGTTTCGGAAACGCTCTCGATCCGCACCACCAGGGTACGCGAGTGGAGCCTTATCTCGAGCTCGTCCCCCACGGCGACCTGCTTGGCCGCGTCGGCGACCCGGCCGTTCACCTTGATCCGACCGGCGTCGGCGGCCTGCTTGGCCACGGGGCGGCGCTTGATGATCCGCGAGACTTTTAGAAACTTGTCCAGGCGCATGGCAACCTACGGGTTGGAGTACCGGACGCCGAGAAAGATGCGGAGCAGGTTCAGCTCGTGCATGCGGGCCACCCAGTCCGGCGCTCCGGCGTCGGCGTGGTAATCCGAGAGCGGCGCGGCCTCGATCCAGGACCGCGGCGGTTCGTCTTCCACTTCGAGTGGCACGTCCCGCGGCAGCTCCGCCGGGAGCGAAAGAATCCAGCGGAGATAGCCCAGGGCGTACTCGAGGGCCCTCTTGGCGTGCTCCCCGACGAGGGGGACGCCGTGTCCCGGCACGACGAGCTCCGGCGAGAGCGACCGGGCGAGCTCCAGGGCGCCGATCAACCGCCAGGGGTCCCCCCAGTAGAAGTAGGGGATGGCCGGGTCCTCGGGCCGTTCGCCGGCCAGGAGGTTGTCCCCGGCGACGAGGGTCCTTTGCGCCGGGTCCCACACCATCACCAGGTCGGGGCTGTGCCCGGGGGCGTGGAGGAGCTGGACGGTCCTCCCCCCCAGGCGCAGGTCCAGCCGGCGGTCCACCAGAATCCGCGGCCGAGCCAGGCGTTCGAAGGCGATGCGCACCGGGCCCCGGGAGACCATGTTCCGCTCCAGGGAGATGGTCTCGAAATGGCGCCGGTGGGCGATTAACGGCGTCCCGTCGTCCAGGAAACCGGCGTTGCCCCCGCAGTGGTCCGAGTGCCAATGGGTGTTGACCAGGGCGACCGGCCGGAGACCCTCCCCGTCAACCAGATTACGGCGGATCTGACCGGCCTGGGCGACGGTGGCCGTCGAGTCCACCACCACGGCCTCGCCTTCGCCGACCAGCGCCGCGACGTTGACCTTGAGCGGGCTCCCGGTGAAGACCAGCAGGCCCGGATGCGGTGCGTTAACTGTCAGCTCTGCCACGGTCGTCCGCGGGTGCGGAATGAAATCAGGTTCAGTTTATCCCGCCGGCGGACCGCGGTCAAGTGACGCGCACCACGGACCGACGGTCGCCCAGCACGAGCTCTATTTCACCCACGGGGGGATAACCCAACTCCGCCCGCCAGGCAGTGCTGAGCCCCATCACCCCGCCGATGGGCATGAAATCCGGCCGGGTCCGGGAACCGTCGGGCCAGCGCACCTCGAGGCCGCCCGGGCTCTCCAGTTGCACGAAGAGCCGCGTCCCCGCGGAAACCTCCGCGTCCCCCCGGTCGGGGGTCCAGACGAGGTAGTCCAGGATTACCGGGCGGTCGAGCTCTTCGGGAACCGGGAGCCCGGCGGTCCGGTACGCGGCGGCCAGGTGGGCGCGGAACAGGCGGTCGAACTCGCGTTCCGCCTTGGGCGCCGTCGCCTGATCCGTCCCGTACCACCAGAACCAGTCCGACCCCTCGGCGGCGTACACGTGGAGGAAGACGTCGGGCCGCTCTTCGGCGGTCACCCCGGCCCCGTCCAGCGCGCGGCGCAGGGTCGAGAGGAGCTCCCAGGCCCGGTTCTCCTCGGGCTCGCCGATCCAGGTGCCCAGGTCGTTCCCCGGCGCCGAGCCGAACTCGTCTATCCAGCTCGCGTGGGGGAGGTCCTCTATCACGGGCAATCGTACGCCCCGCCCCTCCAGCTCGGTCAGATACGCGCCGGGGGTCGTCAGTGCGATGTCCTCCGCCCGGAGTAGCTCGTCGTAGAGGGCGAGGAGGAAGTCCCGTCCGTCGCGGGGGTAGGCGCCCCAGGCGTTGTCGCCGTCCAGAATCACGGTGGCGCAGCCGCCCTCCAGCCCGGCGTAGCGGTGCCGCAGGCCCCAGAGGAAATCCCCGGCCGCCTCCCGGGGGGCGAGGCGGCTGTAGTGGAACCCCACGGCGTCGGAGAGCGGGTGGTCACGGAAAAAGACGGGCACCCCGGCGTTCCAGGGTACGGCCAGCTCGGCCGGCGCGGGCTCGCGCCCCAGAACGAGCGCCAGGACCCCCTCGTCGGTGGCCAGCCAGCGAGCCCCGGCGCGCTTGAAAATCTCGACGACGTTCCGGCCGACCGCCCCCTCCGCGGGCCACCAGCCCGAGGGAGCGAAGCCGTACGCCTCGCGGAGCACGTCCAGGCCCAGCTCGATCTGCCCACGGGCGTCGGCGGGGTACGAGAAGCGCGGTGGGTGAACGCTGCCGGCGCGGTCAATGAGCGCCGAGTCCGAGTTCACCAGAATCGGCAGGATGGGGTGGGCGAAGGGGGTCGCGGTCAGCTCCACCTGGCCGCGCTCCGCCAGGGCGCGGTGGAGGGGGATGACGGCCGCCAGTGTGCGCCGCCAGGCCCGCCCGAGCTCGGCCACGTCGCCGGAATCGAAGTCCGCCCCCTTGGCCGCGAGACCGGCCACGGTGAGGGTCTCACCCCGGGGAGTCACCCATTCCCCCTCGCGCAGCTCCACGGGGAACCAGGCCAGGTTGCACCAGAAGGCGAGGTCCACCAGGTCCCGCCGGGGCACATCCATCGCCTCCGCCGCGAGTCGGGACGGAACGCCGTCCTCCGGCCAGAGGTCCAGGTCGGCCAGGGATTGACTCAGGAGTGAGTATCGCTCGAAGAGTTCGGCGTAACGCGGGTGGATGCCGATCTGATGCGAAAAGTCGGCGTCGAAGGCGTCCCGGAGGAGCCGGAGCGTCTCCCCGGGGTCCAGGCCGTCCACGGATTTTTCGGAAAACTCCCACAGCCGGTCCGTGGCCCCCGAGAGGTAATCGTTCAACTGCCGGACCAGAATCGGGGTGAGATTTATGGAACAACGCAGTCCGGGGCGTTCCCAGAGCCTCGCCGCCATACCGAAGTAATCGCGCAGCCCGTGGAGCCGAACCCAGGGCAGGCGGTAGCTCCCGCGGGGGCTTCTGGCGGCCGGGTCGCGGTAGAGCGGCTGGTGCTGGTGCCAGACGAGGCAGAGGTTTAACCTACGGTTCAGCTTGTCGGGAGGCATGGGCGGCTCATTCTAGGGGCGATGCAAAAAGCGCGAACCGATGTCCGCGCAAAAAAACGTCACTCCGCGGCCGGCCGGTTCAGCTCAGGCGCTTGTCCCTGATTCGGGCCGCCTTGCCGATTTTCTGGCGCAGGAAGTAGAGCTTCGACCGGCGGACCTTGCCCTGGCGCACGACGACGACGCCGTCCACGTTGGGGGAGTGGAGGGGAAAGATGCGCTCGACGCCGATGTTTCCGGTCCCGGAAACGCGGCGGACGGTGAAGGTCTCGCGCACACCGCCGTGGTTCTTGGCGATGACGATGCCGGTGAATTTCTGGATGCGCGTCTTGGCACCCTCCGTTATGCGGACCGACACCTCGACGGTGTCGCCCACCTCGAACTCGGGGACGGTCTCGCGCATGTCGTTTTTTTCCAAGCGGTGCAGCCGGAGCATACTGACCTGCCGATGGGGTGACCCGGAAAAGTTTCGCCGGGCGGTGGAGTGTAATAAAGAACGAAAAAAAAGGCAAGGGAAAAAGTGAGCGGCGGGCCGGTTTTACGGCTTCGCCGTCGCAGATTCGGAGTATCCGGCGGGACTGGCGGGGGAAGGCATGTTGCCGTGTGGTGAAAAGTGTACTATATTAATGTCGTGAGTATTGTCCACCCGAGCTAAAAAAGCACACTTTACGCGACACCTCGAAGAAGCTGAGGTGGGCCTCAAATCTGGGAGGAGCCATGCGACGTATAACGGTGGTCATTCTGGTGCTGATCCTCGCTTTGGCCGCTTTCGGCAACCTGCGCCGCCAGAACGACTGGACCGGCGGACCGGGGGATACGGAGCCGGACTCGGTTTGGGGCGCGACTTTCTACGCCAGCTCCAGCATCAACTTCTACTACTTCGAGCAGCTCTGGCTCGCCTTCTCGCCGAACCTGACGCCGACGCAGGAGCACATCGGGGACGTCAACGGGGCGTACTACGTCAAGGCGGGTTACATAGACCTGGACAGCTACATGGACGTGGTGGTCTCATCCTCGGACGCGTCCATCTTCGTGTGGTTCAGGAACCTGGGGGACGGGGTGTTCGATTCGACCCCGCGCTCAATCGTCCCCAACCAGTGGGCCGCCTTCAACATCGTGGACTTGAACGACAACGGCTACGGGGACATCATCATCGGCATAGACACCCCCGGACCGGCGCACCTCTCCTGGCTGGAAAACGACGGCAACGGTAACTTCACCGAGCACGTCGTGGACCCGAACTTCCCCCAGGTGGACCTGCCCGTGGCGGTGGACTTCGATCAGGACGGTGACCTCGACCTCTTCGCCGGGGCGTACCAGTCGTCACCCCTGCGCTGGTACGAAAACCTGGGCGACGAGACCTTCGACATCCACACGCTCGTCCCCTCGGGGCACTACGGCGCCGAAAACATCGGCCTCACCACGGGTGATTTCAACGCCGACGGCTGGACTGACGTGGCCTTCAGCTGCCGCGGCAACGGCGAGGTCGTCTGGTGGGAGTACTTGGAGGACTGGACCGATCCGACCCTGGCCTTCACCGAGCACGTCATCTACACCGGGATGACCGAGGCCTACACCTGTGTCGCCTTCGACATGGACTGGGACCAGGACCGCGACCTGGTGACGAGCTCGCGCAACGGTCGCATAGACTGGTTCGAGAACGACGGGACGGGCACTTTCACCAACCATTCCATTACCTCGAGCTACACGGAATGCCGGGAGGTTTACCCCATAGACGCCGATTACGACGGCGACATTGACATCCTCGGCGCCACGGAGACCGGCGACAGCCTGGACTGGTGGGAAAACGACGGCCAGATGAACTTCACCAAGCGGTCGTGGACCACGAGTTACGACGGCGCCCACGGCGTCCGCACCGGCGACATCACCGACACCAAGGCCCCCATCGCCATCTCCACCGCCCGCATCGAGGACACCGTGGATTGGTGGGCGATAACCGATGGTTTCCGCGACCAGGGCACGCTCGACTCGCGCATCCTGGAATGCGAGTTCGAGAATCCCAACTGGCTCTATCTCTACTGGGAGGGGTTCGAGGAGACGGACTCGGACATCGCCTTTTACGTCCGCGGCGGCGACGACGTGTCCGACCTGCTGGGCTCCTCCTGGAGCGGGCCCTTCTACTCCATGTTCGACGTCGGGGACCAGATAGGAGACGGCACCCGCTACTTCCAGTACAGGGTGGAGCTGACCAGCGACGACCCCGACGTCTCGCCCAGCCTGTACCAGGTGGAAGTGTACTACCAGGACGGCGACGTGGCCGCGGATTCTTTGGCCGTAGAGGCCGAGACCCACGACGAGGGGGTGCTGGTGAGCTGGACCTCCGCAGGTGAGTTCAGCACCTTCGACCTCCTCCGCGCTTCGGCCGGGGACGCCGACCGCCGCGAGCTGTACGTCAAGCTGAACGACCTGCCCTTCCCCTCGTCTTCCGTGAGCCGCTACCTGGATTACGAGGTCGAGGCCGGACGGAGCTACGCCTACCTGATCCGGGCGGTGGACTCCGAAGGTCTCGTCTCCGAGTACGGCCCGGTCGTCGCCGTGGCGGGCGGGGACGCGGAGCGGAACCGACTCGTGCTGGAGCAGAGCCACCCGAACCCGACCACGGGCCTCGCCACCATCGGCTTCAGTCTTCCCGCGGAGGGCCCGGTGGAGCTGGCGGTCTACGACCTCTCCGGCCGGAGGGTGACGACCCTGGTCTCCGGCGAGCTCGCCGCCGGCCGCCACGAGGTGGGATTCGACGCGGCCGCCCTGACCGCGGGGGTTTACATCTACCGTCTGACGGCGGGAGACGGAACCCTGACGCGGCGGATGGTGGTCAGCCGGTAGGATTGGAGCGACAGGCGAATCCCGACGGAGGAGCCGGGAGCATCCCCGGCTCTTACCGTAAAAAAGTTAGACGACGTAAAACGGGCGCCCGGACGCCCGTTTTTGTATGGACGAACTCACCATCAGGCCCTGGCGTCCTTCCTTCAGGCGGGCGAACCGAGCGAAGCGAGCTATGCCCCCGGCAAATCCAGCGCCTGTTGGACGGTCTCCCGGATGCCCTCCCGCGGCGCCTCGTAGCCCCAGAAAATTTCCTTCCCGTTGACGTAGATACCGCGGGAGAGCCCGTACCGGTCGCGGACACCCGCGTCGTGGGCCGGGAACTCGTTCAGCAGCACCCGGTCGCCGAACTCCGCCGCCACCTCGCGCACGCGCTGGGCCTCTATCTCCGAGGTCTGGCACAGGCGGTTCCAGTAGAGGTCTATCACGACCTTTCCGGGGACGGGTGCGTGGCGGTAGGCGTTCTCGAAAAACCGCGGCGGCTCGGCGGAAGAATCGAACACCTTCCACAGGAGCGCCCGCTCGCCCCGGCGCTCCACGACGGCGTAACCCAGCTTCTCGTAGAAGCCGCCGGGCAGGAACCAGAAATCCCAATAGTAGGCCTCGGTACAGACGCCCCTGGATTTCCGCTCCCTCGCCTCCCTCTCCGCCTCGGCCACCAGGCCCCGTCCGGCGCCGACGCCGCGCCCCTTCTCCAGAACCCACAGGCAGGGAATCGCCGTCAGGTCGCGGCCCGCCGGGCCCCAGGGGCTGACCTCGATCGGCATCGAGTAGATGAAGCCCACCGGGCCTGAGTCCAGGAGGGCGACGTGCACCCGGAGGCCCCTTTCGCGCATTTCATTGAGCCAGCCCAGACGCCGCCGTCCGCAGGCGTCTATCTCGGCGCTCTCCCCCACGTGAGAGCAGGTGCCCACGAAGTATTCGGTGGAGGGGTCCATCTCCCTGATTTCGAGTTGAGCCACGATATTACCGCCCTTCTGATTCCACGGCGGGTCCGTCTACGGCGGAGGGTGAATCCCTTACTACGTCGGCAGACAGATGAGAAATCGGGAGGAGTGAAAATGCGGGTAGCCCAAATGTAGGGTGAGGATTTTATCACCCACCGCGGCGGCCCGCAGAGGGGCCGCCCTACGTCGGGCATTCGAGCGGTCCTCCACCCGTCAGCGCCGGACCTTGAACCGCAGGAGCGCCCCGACGCCGTCCAGGCCGTCGAGGGTTTCACTCTTCCCGGGCACGTACTCCACGTGGGCGTCGGTGGATTCGGCGAGGTCGGTCAGGCGCTCCCGCGCGTCGGCGGCGATACCGTCACCGATTAAAAGCACGTCCACCGCGCCCATCTGCAGGGCCAGTTCCGCATCTTCAACACCGGCGACGGCCAGGCCGCCGCGCCGCAGCCCGGCCGTCAGGTGCTCGAGGAGGCTCTTCTCCTGCTCCCTCTCCACCGCCTCCACCAGGGGCTCCATCTTCTCCAACAGCTCGGAGTCCCCCTCCTTCAGGTTCCAGGGAATTTCGCCGATGACCTTCTCCACGAGCGACGGGGGAAGCTCCTCCTTCAGGGCGGCGATCATCCGCGCGTGGCCGGCCAGGACGACGCGGTTGATCCCCTCCTCGCGGAAGATTTCTTCGGCCCGGTCGGCCAGCTCCTTGGCCAGGTGCTTCACCTGCTTCTCGCGGCGGCGCTGGTAGCGCATCTGCGACCAGCCGCCCACCTTGGACCGGTGGTGGATTTTCTCGCGCAGGGAATCCTCCGCCTCGGCCGTCTCACCGGCGGTGACGAGAATCCGCGCCCCGGAGGCGTCCACCAGAATAACCCCCACCGGCTCGTACTCGTCGAGCTGGACCGCCAGCGGAAAGAGGACGGCCCCCGAGTCCACGGCCAGTAGCGGCTCCGGGGGAGCGGGCAGCTCCACGCCCCGGACGTAGTCGGCGCCCAGGTCGGCGAAGAAGGCCAGACCGGGACCGGCGAAACCGTGCATCTTCTTTCTTTTTAGAAAATCGGCCAGAAAGGAGACCGACGCCTCCAGGTACTCCCGCTCCTCGCCGGACACCAGGCGCTCAAGGCGGGAGGATTCCCGCGCGACGAACCCGGTCGCCCTGTCCCACCCCTGCGAGAGGTCCAGGTAAACGGACAGGACGGTGCGGTCGCCCTCGGCGAGGAGGGCGAGCTCGCGCATCAGGGCCTCGGTGATCTGCCGGGGCGTAACTCGCTTCGCATCGTTTTCCATTCGCGTCTCCCGTTGAAGTGCGACTCAGATGAAGGAATGATAACTCATTTAACCAGGGGCGTTATCTCTTTCAGCTCGCTTGCGGCGGGGCGTAGAAGCCCCGCCCTACATTTGGATAAAGAGAGGCCCCCGAAGGGGCCGCCCTCGTTAAAAACCGCGACTCAAGGCTCGCCTGACTCCAGGTAGTTGTCGAGGAGAATCTTCGCCTGGCGGTGGTTGGGGTTTATCTCCAGGGCGCGGCGGAGCTTCTCCAGGGCCTTGGGCATCTGGTAGAGGCAGCTGTAGGCGTAGCCCATGTGGTACATGAGCGCCGGGTCATTGGGGTTGCGCTCCTCGACCTCCCGGAAATTCTCGATGGCCTTGGCGTACTCCCCAAGGGCGTTGCAGACGATCCCGAGGTGGTAGTTGGCGATGCGCGACTCGGGGTGGAGCTTGATGAGCTTCTCGTTGTACTCCTTGGCCCGGGGCAGATCGCCCATGTGGTAGCAGGCGATTCCCAGCCAGTAATAGGCCATGGCGAAGTCGGGGTCACAGTCGAGGCAGCGCTTCAGGGCCTCCACGGCCTTGCCGACGTAACCGCTCCGGTAGTACGCGATGCCGAGGGCGTACCAGGTGAAGCTCTGGTTCTCGAGGAGATCCAGGGAGTGCTTGAGCGTCACGATGGCCCTGTCCGGCTCCCCGTGCAGGTAGTACAGGTCGCCGAGGTTCTTGTATAAGGAAGGGTCGTCCTTGACGAGCTTCGCCGCCTTCTCGTAGGCATTGATGGCGTCGACAATCTTGCCCCGAGAGCGCAGGCGGGCTCCCTCCCGGCGGTAGCACTCGCTGTCATCGGCCCCCAGAATCACGCCGCAGTAAGGACAGAATCTGAAGTCCTCCGCTGATTCCCGGCCGCAGCATGAACAGTTCATCGGTCCCCCTAGGGGAGGTTGGCCGCGATGGCCTTGGCGAATTCGCTGGCCTTGACCGGCCGGACGCCGTCCAACTGCCGGGCGAGGTCGTAAGTCACGACGCGGTCGAGGATGGTCTTCTCGAGGGCGGTCTTGATGGCCTCGGCGGCCTCGTTCCAACCCAGGTACTCCAGGAGCATCACCCCGGATAAAAGGAGCGAGCTGGGGTTGACCTTGTCCAGACCGCGGTACTTGGGGGCGGTGCCGTGGGTGGCCTCGAAGAGGGCGACGTAATCGCCGATGTTGGCGCCGGGGGCTATGCCCAGGCCGCCGACCTGGGCCGCGCACGCGTCGGAGAGGTAGTCCCCGTTGAGGTTGGGCGTCGCCAGGACGTCGTACTCGTCGGGACGCAGGAGCACCTGCTGGAACATCTGGTCGGCGATTCGGTCCTTGACCACCACGCGCCCGCCGGGGTCGCCGGCCGGCTTGCCGCCGCGCAGACCGGCGAAGGCGCCATCCTTAATTGTCGGGGTCACGCCGTCCTCGGCCATCACCTGGTCCCAGAGCTCCACCTCGGTGATGACCTCGTCGCGGAACTCGTCCAGCGCCAGCTCGTAGCCCCAGAGCTTGAAGGCGCCCTCCGTGTACTTCATGATGTTGCCCTTGTGCACGAAGGTGACGGAGGCCAGCTCGTGGTCCACGGCATGTTTTATCGCCTTGCGCGCGAGACGCTTGGAGCCGGTGATCGAGATGGGCTTGATGCCGATGCCGGAGTCGGGGCGGATTTTCTTCCCCAGTTCGTCCCCGATGAAAGCGATGAGCTTCTTGGCCTCCGGGGTCCCCTCCTCCCACTCGATGCCGGCGTAAACGTCCTCGGTATTCTCTCGGTAGATGACCACGTCGAGCTTCTCGGGCTCGCGCATGGGCGAGGGGACACCGCGGTAATACTTGACCGGCCGGACGCAGGCGTAGAGGTCGAGAATCTGCCGGAGGCTGACGTTCAGGCTGCGGAAGCCGCCGCCCACCGGGGTGGTCAGCGGCCCCTTGATGGCGACCACGTACTCGGCGATGTCCTCGATGGTCTCGTCGGGGAGGTAGGAGCCGGTCTTCTCGAAGGCCTTGTCGCCGGCGTAGATTTCCTTCCAGTGGATTTTCCGGCGGCCGCCGTAGAGCTTCTCCACGGCCGCGTTCCACACGTGCATCGAGGCCCGCGTGATGTCGGGGCCGATGCCGTCACCCTCGATGAAGGGGATTACGGGCTGGTCGGGAATCTCCAGCCTCCCGTCCCTCACGGTGATCTTCTCGGGACTCATACTCTCCTTACAGTTTAAAGGTTCCGTGCTTGATGATGTGCTCGGTGAGACCGCCGTCGGCCAACAGAGCACGCATGGAGTCCGGGATCGGGGTGAAGCGGAGCTCGGAGCCCTTGGTCAGGTCCCGGATGACGCCCGAGCCGAGGTTCACCTCGAGCTCGTCCCCATCCTCGATACCGTCGGTGTCACACACCAGGGCTGGCAGCCCCACGTTGAACGAGTTGCGGTAGAAGATGCGGGCGAAGGATTTCGCTAAAACCGCCGAAACGCCGCACACCTTTATCACGCGGGGGGCGTGCTCGCGGGAGGAGCCCAGGCCGAAGTTACGGCCGCCCACCACGAAGTCCCCCGGCTTCACCCGGGAGGCGAAGGTGGGGTCGGCGTCCTCCAGGGTGTGCTCGGCCAGCTTCGGCAGGTCGTTGCGGAGGTGGAAGTAGCGCCCCGGGGCGATGTGGTCGGTGGAGATGTCGTCGCCGAACTTGAACGCCCGGCCCTTCAGTACGTCCACGTGCGATCCTCCTTGACCGCCGGTCCTGGTCTTAAATCCGGCGCGGGTCGGTGATTTCCCCGGCGAGCGCCGAGGCTGCCACCGTCGCCGGGGAGGCGAGGTAGATGAACCCCTCGGGGTTGCCCATGCGGCCGTGGAAGTTGCGGTTCTGGGTGGCGATGCAAACCTCGCCGTCGCCCAGCACACCCTGGTGGATGCCCACGCAGGGCCCGCAGCCCGGGGGCAGCACCGTCGCGCCCGAGTCCACGAAGGTTTCCAAAAGGCCCTCGACCAGGGCGGCCCGGTACACCTTCCGCGAGGCGGGGCAGATCAGGAAACGAACCCCGGCCGCGGCCTTTTTGCCCTTGACGATTCCGGCGGCGATGCGCAGGTCGTCCAGGCGGCCGTTGGTGCAGGTGCCGATGAAGGCCTGGTGGATTTTTATCCCCCCGGCCTCGCCCACGGGCCGCGTGTTGTCCACGGTGTGGGGGAAGCTCACGGTGGGCTCGATCTTTCCCAGATCGAAGGCGAAGGTCTTCTCGTACACCGCGTCGGGGTCGGGGGCGATGGGGGAAAAATCCCCCGGCCGGCCCATCTCGGCCAGGAACTCCCGAGTCTTTTCGTCGGCGGCGAAGATGCCGGCCTTGGCCCCGGCCTCCACCGCCATGTTGGCCAGGGTGAAACGCTCGGACATGGTGAGCCCCGACGCCCCGGGCCCGGTGAAGTCGAGGGACTTGTAGGTCGCCCCGTCGGCGCCGATGTGCCCGATGATGGAGAGCATCAGGTCCTTGGCGTACACCCCGGGGGGGAAGGTGCCGGTGAGCTCTATCTTGAAGCTCTCCGGCACGCGCAGCCAGACCTTCCCCAGCGCGATGGCGAAGGCCACGTCGGTGGAGCCCATGCCGGTGGCGAAGGCCCCCAGGGCGCCCGAGGTGACGGTGTGGGAATCCGCCCCGACGAGGAGGTCGCCGGGGCGGATGTAGTCCTCGACCATGCGCTGGTGACAGACGCCCTCGCCGATCTCGGAGACGATCACGCCGGTCTTGGCGGCGAAGTCCCGCAGGATGGTGTGGGCGTTGGAGAGCTCCTTGCGCGGGCTGGGCGAGGCGTGGTCCAGGAAGATGACCGTCCGTTCGGGGTGGGCGGCCTGGACTTTCCCGGCCTTCTCCAGCTCCCGCACCGACAGGGGGCCGGTGCCGTCCTGAACCAGGGCGGCGTCCACGTCGGCGATGACGAGCTCGCCCGGTGCGGCCGGTCCGCCCGAGTGGGCGGAGATGATTTTCTCGGCGAGTGAGAGTCCCATAGCTCCTACGATGACTGAGACAAGGGGTTTAACCGAGCGAAGCGAGCTATGCCCCTGGCAAAACCCCTTGCCTAAATTTCTACTATTGGGTGTCCTGGACGAAGAAGCCGGTGCGACGCAGCTTGTCCACCTCGTCCTTCATCGTGGGGAACTCCACGGCCACGACCTCGATCATCTCCTGCTGGGAGATGGCCGTGGTGCGACCCTCCTCGTACTGCTTCTCGACCCAGGCGGCGACGCGCGCGACCCGCCCGTCGTTCTTGTCGATTTTGTCGACCCCCTTGGCCCCGGAGAGGAAGGTCTGGATCCAGTAGGCGATGCCGGCGAGGCCGGACTTGTCGGTGATGGCGATTCCGGGCGGGCGGTTCAGAATCTTGGTGGTGTCGAAGATGTTGTAGATTTCCTCGTCCTTGGTGAGCCCGTCGGCGTGGATGCCGGCTCGCGTCGTGTTGAAGCTCGCCCCCACGAAGGGCATGTTCGAAGGTATCTTCTGGTGGGGGAAGTTCATCTGGTAGTAGTCGGTGATGTCGTGGATGGCCACGGTGTCCATCCCGTCCAGGGTCCCCCGCAGGCCGGCGTACTCGAAGACCAGGCCCTCGATGGGTGTGTTGCCGGTGCGCTCGCCGTAGCCCAGGAGGGTTCCGTTGGCGTACATGCAGCCGTAGAGCCATGCCGTGCTGGCGTTGATGAGCACCTTATAGAAGTCGTTGTGGCCGTGCCACTCGATCTGGGATTTGGGCACCCCGGCCTCGTGGTGCAGGCCGTAGACCAGCTTGGGCACGCTGCGCGGCAGCGCGGCACCGGCATAGGGGACACCGTAGCCCATCGTGTCGCACAGGCGGATGGTGATGGGTATCTTGGCCTCTTTGGAGCGTTCCATCAATATCTGGGCGAAGGGGATGACGCACCCGTAGTAGTCGGCGCGGGTGACGTCCTCGAAGTGGCAGCGGATTTCGATGCCCTCGGCGAGCGCCGCGTCCACCACCTTGAGGAAACCGTCCACGGCCTGCTGGCGTGTCTTCTTGAATTTGCGGTAGATGTGGTAGTCGGAGATGGAGGTGAGAACGCCGGTCTCCTTGAGGCCCATGCCCTTGAGCAGATGGAAGTCGTTGATGTTCGCGCGGATCCAGGCCGTTACCTTGGGGTAGGCGTACCCCAGCTCCAGACACTGCCGCACCGCCTCCCGGTCTTTATCCGTGTAGAGGAAGAACTCGGATTTGCGCAGGATGCCCTTCGGGCCCGCGAGCTTGTGCTCGAGCTTGAAGAGGTCAACGGTCTGCTTGACCGAGTAGGGCGGCCTGGCCTGCTGGCCGTCGCGGAAGGTGGTGCTGGTGATGAAAATTTCGTCGGGGGGGTCCATCGGCACGATTTTGCCATCGAAGGGAATCATGGGGGGGGCTGTGTAGGGGAACGCCTCACGGAAAAGTTCCGGCTCGGCTCTGTCGTCAATGAGTATCTTTTTGCCGGTCGGCTCCCGCCAGACGCTCTTTTTTTCCTGGATATGCCAGCTCATCTCATCCTCCCGGTGTTTGCACGTGAAGACCGTCTCATCATGTCTATTCGAGCTTCAAAAAGGGGTTGATATCGAGGAACGCTCGATTGAGGCGACGCGGGGGTGTGGCTGAACGTCGGATGATACCTCAACCAAACGCACACGACAGGATACGGTACAAGGTCGTTACTGTCAAGGGGAAGGGTGGGGTTTGGAGGAAGGCGAATTAAAAGGGGCAATACTAGATTATACAATTAGTTACACAATACCACCCCGCGCATGGGTCGGGGTGGAAAGGGAAGAAGAAAATTTTTACGGCTGCACCGCCGCGGAGCAAGACAAGGTTACAAGCCGAGCTTCTCCGCCGCCAGGTCCCGCCCCGCCACCATGCTCGCGAGTTTGGCGAAGGTCACCTCCCAGGTGCGTGTGCGCAGGCCGCAATCCGGCGCCACGAAGACGCGCCCCGGGTCCCCGATGACCTCGCAGGCAAAGAGGATGCGGTCGCGCACCAGCTCCGGCGGCTCGACGAAATCGGTGTGCACGTCCAGCACGCCCAGCCCCACGACGAAGGCGGTGTCCCTGAGGGAGTCAAGGATGCCGTACCCCACCCGTTTGTCCTTCGAGACGCCGGGCTCCCGGGAGTCGCGGTTGGCGTACTCCAGGTGGACCTCGTCTAGCACCCCCTCGAGCTCGATGAGCCGGGGGAAGAGGAGGTCGTAGTTCGAGAAGCAGATGTGGACGGTGAAGAAAGCCTTCCCCGCCAGGTCGCCGACGCTCTTGCGCGTGGCCTCGATGAACTCCGGTATCTCGTCGCGCTTGGTGGTGGCGGCGGGCTCATCAATCTGCAGGAACCGGGCGCCCGCCTCGTGGAGGGAGCGCAGGTTGGGATGGACGATGTCCACGGCCACGTCGTGGAGGAACCGCCTCCGCGCCTCCTTCCGGGTCCGGCCCACGTCCCGGGCGCCGGGGGCGACGCCCCCCTGGTAGTGCTCGTCGAAGGACCAGTCCACCAGGGTGTAGGCGCCGGTAACCGGAATCTTGATCTCCCGCCGGGCTATGGAGGCGATGGTCCGGTACTCGTCGGTGTGATAGGGCCCCTCGAGCGTGGGCCGGGCGACGCAGGAAGCCTTGCGGTAGTACTTGTCGTCGAAGCTGCGCACGTGGCCCCGGAAGGCGAAGCCACCCATCCGGCGGATCGGGTACTCGTACATCTCCACCCGATGCTGTTCGCCGTCCCATACCAGATCCAGCCCCGCCCGCTCCTGGAGGCGGACACCGTAGAGGGAGGAGAACCGGACGATGCGGTCCTTCTCCTCGGCGGTGAAGCCGTCCCGCTTGGCCAGGAGCTCCAGAAGCTCGTCTTGTCCCTCGACGCCCAGACGCCCGCCCCACTCCCAGGCGTGCTTGAGGTCGCCCTCGTCCAGGGGTTTTCCGCGGAAGGGCTTGACCCGCCAGGGGGGCTTGGCCATGGAGCCGATTTCGTGCGTGAGAAGCGGCCTCACAGTAGCTCCCGAAGATTCGCGACCTTGGCTTCCAGCACGGCCCGGGGGAGGAGCTCCGCCGGCCCGTTGGGCGTCAGGTAGATATTCTCCGACCGCAGCCCGCCGCGCAGGCGTTCCAGGACGCCCCGCAACACGCCGGGGGATTCGACGAGCGTCGAGCCGGTGGCGAGCACCCCCGCCAGCAGGGCCTTGCCCTCCGGGAGGCGATCGAGGACGTCGTCGAGCGGGTTGGCGTAGAGGTCCACCCCGAAGCCGTCCGCCGGCAGACCGAAGAAATATTCCAAATCATCGCCCAGGGGGAAGAAGGCGCTCACCAGGTAAACGGGCGTCGGGGAAAGGGCCTTGAGCCCGGCGATGAATTCCACGCCGACGCGGCGGTCGTCGCCTGAGAAATTCCGGTAGCCGAAGCCGGGCTCGAAGAGGCAGAGGACCTTGTTCGGCAGCCTTAGAAGGGGTTCCGCCGCCCGGATTAAAAGCTCCGCTATCCGCTCCGGTGTACAGCCCCGTGAGAAGTCGCGGAAAACGAAGGGGAAGGGAAGCGTGAAGACCAGCCCCTCCTCTTTTTTAAAAAGACCGTCGGCCAGGAAGTACTTCTCGACCCAGTCGTCCAGGCGTACCCCGTCCACCGCGGCGTCCGGGGGGAGATCGAGGGTGCGCCAGAAGGTGTTGGTCTCGAAGAACCGCGCCAGGCCGCCCGCCGTACAGCCGGGGATTATTTCCGCGAAGGGGCGCAGGAGGTCACCCCAGGTGAACAGACCGGGGGAGAGGTAGGGCAGCCCCTCCTGCAGGCGCCTGAGGTTCAGGGCGTCGGCCCGCCTCGCCTCCTCGAGATCCCGGCGTTCGATCCGCCCCCGCTCGAAATCCCGCGTGGCGCGGACCAGCCCCTCCGAACGCGGCACGATACCCGGCAGGAGAACGTCCATGTCAGCCCAGTCTCCCCAGAATACGGCCCAGAATCCTCTCGGAGAGCTCCAGGTTCGAATACATCACGTGCTCGACGTTGAACCCCAGCTTTATCCCCGTATCTTGCAGGTCCCCGACCGTGAAATCGAAGACCTCACCGATCACCCGCTCGACCACCTCGAAGGTGCGCTCCTCGATGCGCTCCTCCTCCTCCACCAGATAGCCCAGCACCGCCGAGGGGAACTCCACCCCCAGCCAGGTCATGAACTCGATGTCCCGGATGCGCGAGGCCGGGGTGAGGGAGACGTAAACGTCGGGGAAATGGAGTCCCTCTTCCCTGCACCGGCGGTCGAGCTGGGCGAGCACCTGCTTCATGTTGGCCGTCTCGAAGACGATTTGGGAGCAGAAAAAATCAATCCCCGCCTTTATCTTGGCGACGATGCGGTCCGCCTCGCGGGGCCGGGTGAAGATGGTGATGCCGCCCAGCCGCACGTCGGGGTAATTCTCCCGGACGAAGGCCGCCGCCTCCGGAACCGACCAGCCCGGGTACTCGATCCGGTGTGACTCGCCGCCCACCAGGATCAGGTCGCGGACGCCCCCGGCGTGGACCTCCCCGACCCAGTCGCGGAATTTCTCCGGCGGGACGCGGACGCAGATTTTGTTCGGGACGAGAGCCACCCCCGGCGAGACCTCCCGCACCATCTCGCCGAAGCGCACCTGGTCCATCTTCTTCAGGAAGCTAACCGCCCGGCTGCCGTCCCGGGTTTCGCTCACCACCTCTGGGATGTTCAACCGGGTGATGGAGTTGGCCTCCAGAATCCGGGCGACCCGGGAGGCCCAGCCCCGGACCTTGCCCTCCAGCCAGGACTGGGGCGGCGTGATGATTTCGAAGATGATGCCGTTCACCATGATAAACCGCCGTACCCGCCGCCGGTCCCGGTTCGTGATATTCCGCCGTGGATCCAGCCGAAACTGATGCGCACATCACGACCCGCGGCCGATTTGCCGAAGGCATAGCTCGCTGCGCTCTGTTTCGGGAAGGATAGCACACCGGCGCATCGGTCGTCAGGTGGAATTCGCCCTCGCGCCCCAAGCTCAGGCCCGTCCCCATTATACCACCCCGTGTCCCGCCGGCCCCGGCGCGGCGACCGCCCACGGCTCCGCCGGGCGGCGTCAACGCGCGACCGGGCGGGAGGTGAGCCATAACCCTTTTCTCTATGCTTCGATTTCCTTCCGGCGCGGGGACGGGGTATCGGCAAGGAGTGATTGGGTTATCCCCCTGAAGTTCCCGAGCCTGGTAGAGAAAACTATCGAGGCGAGAATGGCGGCGACCCCGCCCGCGAAAATCGTCCACGGCGCGGTTATGAGGTCCGCGAGGCCGCCCACGAGAAGGCTCCCGAAAGGGAGGATTCCCATCAAAGCGGTCGTGTAGAAGGCCATTACCCGACCGCGTTTCGACTCGTCCACGATGTTCTGGATGACCGTGTTCGACGTGGCCAGTTGGGCCATCATCCCGAAACCGGCGACGACCATGAGCAGGAGTGAAACCCAGAGCGTTCTCGAAAAAGAGAAGAGAAGCAGGCCCGTGCCGAAGATGCAAGTGGCGATGGGAATGATGTTCCACAGACCGACAAAGGCCTTGCGCGACGCGAGGAACACCGCGCCGCCCAGCGCACCCACGCCGATGGCGCCCATGAGGAATCCGTAGGTGCTGGCGTCGCCCGCAAGCACGAGCTTCGCCATGACCGGCATGATCGTTATATAGGGCATGGCCGTGAGGCTCAGAAACGAGATCATGAGAAGGATGGACCGTATGGGCGGAGAGCGGAAGGTGTAGGAAAGGCCTTCCTTGAGCTCGGCAAACACCTTTACTGCGCCCCTCTCGGGCCTAGCGTGCTTGATGCGCATGGCAGCGAGCGAGACGATGACCGCGAGGTAACTCACCGCGTTCAACAGAAAACAGAACTTCTCGCCGAATCCGGCGATTACGAACCCCGCGATCAGGGGTCCGACGAGCCTCGCGCCGTTGAACATGGCCGAGTTCATCGCTATGGCCGAGGCCAAATCCTCCCTGCGGTCAACCATCTTTATGACGAACGCCTGCCGCGTGGGCATATCCACGGAGTTCACCAGGCCGATGAAGAGGCCCAGGGCGAATATGTGCCATATCTGGACGACGCCGGTGTAGACGATGATGGTCAGAATGACCGCCTGAAGCGTAGCGAGCCCCTGCGTCCAGAAAAGTATGCGGCGGCGGTCGAGCCTGTCTATGAGAACGCCGGCAAAAGGCATGATTACGAGGGAGGGAATCTGGGTGACGAACCCCACCGCGCCGAGGAACAGGGCCGAGCCCGTGAGCTTATAGACGAGCCAGGACATGGCTATCATCTGCATCCACGTGCCGACGACGGATATGCCCTGACCGAGGAAAAAGAGCCGGTAGTTGCGATACCTGAAGGCCCGCAGCATGTGCTTTAAATCCGAAACGAATTTCGGATGATTTGCCGGCGACGCCTCGGGATGATTTTCTTCTGGGATCATCACGCACCTGTGAGACTGTGTAGGGTATGCGCTAAGGTGGCCGGGTACGTCTGATTCGCTCGACGTGGCTGCGATCGTCGGGGAAGGTCTACCCGTAACTGACGCGCTCGTGGTGAAAGCCGTCGAGAGACGGGCGATTAAGGGCCTTGCGTCCGCCGGCGCCGCGACTCCCGGGATGATTTGCCGAAGGCATAGCTCGCTGCGCTCGGTTTCGGGGAGGACGGCAAGACGGCGCATCTGCCGCCAGTGGGAAGTCATCCCCCTTCACGCTCAAGCCCGGGCCGATTATACCACTCGACCTCCCGACGCCCGCACTCCGGCGGGCGGCGTCAACGCGCGACCGGCCGGGAGGTTAGCCTTGACCGACCCTGCCCTTTTCTTTATACTTTACTTCCTTCTGGCACTTGAAAAGGGACGGTTGTTGCACGAGGACCTATCCAGTGAGGAGCTCCACCGGCTGGTCCAGGCCTACGCCAAGAGCTGGCTGGCCCACGACGGCTGCTGGTTCCTGGCGGTGGAGGAGGGGCGCGGTCTGGAGGAGGCGATTCGGCAGGACGAGCGTTCCTGGTCCCGCTTCGCCCCCCTCGAGGCCCGTCGGGTGATGGAGGCCCGGGGAATCGCCCCGGGAGGCGGTCTCGAGGCCCTCGCCGAGGCGCTCCGTTTCCGGATGTACTCCTTCCTGAACGAGCAGGAGGCCGAACTCGAGGGCGACCGGCTGCGGTTTACCATGACCGAATGCCGCGTCCAGGCGGCCCGGCGCCGCAAGGGCCTTCCCCTCTTCCCCTGCAGGCCGGTGGGGACCACCGAATTTTCCCGCTTCGCCGAGGCGGTTGACCCCCGAATTACCACCCGCTGCATCTATTGCCCCCCCGACGAGCTCCCCGCGGGGGGTTTTTGCTCCTGGGAGTTTCGGATTACAGAAGAATAGCAATATAAATAAGATACTGATGCGCGTCCCGGGGGGCTCAGGTTGACAATCCGGGGCGGCCGTGGTAGAAATAGCCCGTTTAAGAGCCTTACGACCACGGCGGCGGCGCGCCGACGGGCCGGGGTGA